>CAKRJM010000012.1 GCA_934351765.1 uncultured Lachnospiraceae bacterium
GGATCAGCCACTTTACATCACCTCCGTTTAATTTCACCCTTGTTCTGGATACCAGAAGCAGGCCTCCCGCCATAAACAGCGATACCAGATTCCGGAACAGACACTTCTGCATAGATGGTACATCGCCGGCCAGCCGGACAAAAACCCCCATTACTGCCCAGGAAAATGCCGAGGTCATGATGCACAGGATTCCTTTTGTTTTATTAGACATAGTTTTCCCTCCCTTTTTCTCTCATTATACGCCGAACTGATATGACCAGCAAGATGATTTTTTATGCTTTTCTTTCTACTACAATATAAGATAAGTTGCAGTTTCCCGGAGGATGCGGTATACTGGATTTTGACAGATAAACCGGATTTCATTCCAATTCATAAGGAGTATTCAACGTGAAATTATTATCCATTGCCGTACCCTGTTATAATTCACAGGACTATATGGAACATTGTGTAGAATCACTGCTGCCCGGCGGTGATGATGTGGAAATCCTGATCGTCGATGACGGTTCCAAGGACAACACTGCCGCCATTGCAGACCGCCTGGAGGCGGAGCACCCGGGAATCATCCGTGCGATCCATCAGGAAAATGCCGGACACGGCGGAGCCGTCAACACCGGGATCAAGCATGCCACCGGCCTGTTCTTCAAGGTTGTTGACAGCGATGACTGGGTAGATCTCGAGGCTTACGAAAAGATCCTGGCCTTTCTCAGGAAAGCGGTTCAGGACGACATGCTTCCGGACCTGATACTCTCCAACTATGTATATGACAAACAGGGCGCAGTCCACAAAAAAGTCATGCAGTACCGGAACTATTTCCCGGTCGATACCTACTTTTCCTGGGAACAGGTAAAGCCTCTTCCTCCCACCACCTATATTTTAATGCATTCGGTGATCTATCGGACAAAGGTGCTTCACCTCTCCGGCATGGAGCTTCCGAAAAAGACCTTTTATGTGGACAATTTGTTCGTATTTGAACCCATGCCTTACGTTCAGAGCATTTACTATCTGGATGTGGACTTTTATCATTATTTTATCGGAAGAGAGGATCAGTCCGTCAACGAACAGGTCATGATCTCCCGCCTGGATCAGCAGTTCCGTGTTACTTACCGGATGATCGATGCGCTGGAGCAGTCCGCTCCCCTGATGACAGATGCAACCCTCTGCAAAAACATGTGCTCCTATTTAAATATCATCATGACGGTTTCCTCCGTTCTGGCCATCAAATCAGGGACGGAAGAACATCTTCAATGGAAACGGGAGCTCTGGGACTATCTGAAGGCCTCCAATCCCGGTCTCTGGTTCAAATTCCGGTATCGGACGATCCTGGGCATCTCCATGAACCTGCCCGGAAAGATCGGAAGAAAGCTGTCGATCCTGGGATATAATATCACTCAGAAAATTTATGGATTCAACTAAATCCAATCAGCCAGACCATGCAGAGAAAAGCCCTGCGGACTCCCGTGTGATCCTCACACAGGGAAGCCGCAGGGCTTTTCAGATAAAATTCAATGCTCGTCCTTCGTGTCCTGGGACAGTTTTATATGTCTGCCTGCCGCTCCTGCTCCGCGATCCATTTCTGTACCACCTTCGGATCAGACAGATACGGCTCGTAATGATCCCGCACACGCTGGGTCACCTCTGCGCCCTTTCCGGCCAGGATCACCACATCGCCGGGCTTGGCCGCTTCCATAACGGCACGGACGGCGCTCTCCCGGTCAGGAATGATCCGGCAGGGCTTTGTGATATGGCTCTTGATCTCCTCACAGATCGTTACCACATCCTCGTAACCGGGATCGTCCGCGGTCAGGAACACCTGATCTGCGTATTTCTCCGCCAGTTCTCCCAGATCCCGTTTTCGGATTGCCGACCGTTCTCCACAGGCTCCGAACATCGAAAGGATCCGCCTGGGGGAAAAGGTCTCCCGCACAGCCTTATAGACATTCAGAAAGCTCAGCTTATTATGAGCGTAATCCACAACAATATGGATTCCCTTATACTCCATCAACATCATCCGGCCCGGAATGTGGACAAACCGGATTCCCTCCTGGATGGTTCCGGCATCCAGCCCCATCTCAAAGGCCGCCACAATGGCCGCTGTCAGGTTTTCCACATTGAACCGTCCCACCAGACTGCTCTCAAAGGCATACCAGGAACCGCGGTACCCAAGCTCAAACCGGCTTCCGGACGCATCAGACACACAGTTTCGGATCACCGCGTCACAGGATTCGTCGTGACCGTAAAAAATCCGTTTTTTCCCCTCGCTGGCCGCCAGAACCTTATCCAGAAAACGGGTTTCCTTATTGATGATGGCCGTGTCACACTGGCGCAGGAACGAGGTCTTGCAGTCCACATACTCCTCGAGGGTCGCATGCTCCTTTCCGCCGATATGATCCTCGTCCACATTAAGGAACAGCCCGATGGGGAACTGCTCTCCGTACACGCGGGACAGCTTCATGGCCTGGGAGGACACCTCCATAACCACATGGTCACAGCCGTTATCCAGTGCTTCTTTAAAATAGGACTGAAGCTCCGCCGGCTCCGGCGTCGTTAAATGGCTGATCCTGGATTCCTTTCCGGTGTTGATCTCCGTAGTGGAAAACAACGCTGTTTTTCCGGGAGCCGCCGTATCGAGAATAGACTTCAGAATATAGGCCGTCGTAGTCTTCCCCTTTGTTCCGGTGATTCCGGTCACAAACATCCTGCTTCCGGGATTCCCGTAAAACCACCGGGCAGCCACGGAGACTGCCTTTCGAATATCGGTTACCAGGATCTTCGGAAGCTCCACTCCGTAATCCTGTTCTGCCATGTAAAGAATCGCTCCGCGTTCCTTCGCCATCTCCAGATATTCTTTTTTAAAGGTAAATCCCTTGCAGACAAAAAAGGTCCCCGGTTCTGCATCCTTGGAGTTGGCGGTAAAGGAGGACGGAGCCAAACACCCCGTCCTCTGATCCGCCAGGAGCAGCAGATGTTCCTTTGCAAGAAGATCCAGCAGTTCCTGTATGTTTCTCATCGCTATTATTTCCTCTTTCCTGTCTCCGCGCTCTGCATTTCTTTTACAGAACCGGTTTTCGGTATATGCTTACCGGCATGCTCTTCCGGGTTCTTACCGGTGTGATTTTTACAGAAGTGTCCGGTACAGTGCTTCAATCTGCTCCAGTGTCACATCCTTGGGATTTCCGGGTGTGCAGGCATCCTTGATGGCGCTTTCTGCCAGGAACGGAACATCCTCTGCCTTTGCGATCTCCTTCAGATCTGCCGGGATTCCCACATCAGAAGCCAGCTTTCTTACCGCCTCAACGGCTGCCTTCCGATATTCCTCCTGACTCATTTCATCCACACCGGCAACGCCCATGGCTCTTGCGATCTCCCGGTACTTCCCGCCCGTTGCGTCTGCATTGAATTCCATGATAGTCGGAAGAAGGATCGCATTGGCAACACCGTGCGGCGTATCATAAACAGCACCCAGGGCATGCGCCATGGAATGAACGATTCCGAGTCCCACATTGGAGAATCCCATGCCGGCAATGTACTGGCCAAGAGCCATGCCATCTCTTCCCTCTTCGGTATTCTCTACTGCTCCGCGCAGGGAAGACGCAATCAGTTCAATGGCCTTTATATGCATCATATCCGTCATTTCCCATGCACCCCTGGTGATATAGCCCTCGATGGCATGAGTCAGCGCATCCATTCCGGTTGCTGCCGTCAATCCCTTCGGCATGGAAGCCATCATATCAGGATCCACTACCGCGATCACCGGAATGTCATGCGTATCTACGCACACAAACTTCCGGCGGTTTTCCACATCGGTGATGACATAATTAATCGTTACCTCCGCTGCGGTGCCTGCCGTTGTGGGAACTGCAATAATCGGAACACAGGGATTTTTTGTAGGAGCAACGCCCTCCAGACTCCGCACATCGGCAAATTCCGGATTATTGATAATAATACCGACTGCCTTCGAGGTATCCATGGGAGAACCGCCGCCTACAGCAACAATGAAATCTGCTCCGGATGCTTTATAGGCTTCCACGCCGCCCTTTACATTCTCAATGGTCGGGTTTTCTTTGATATTTGTATAAACTTCATAGCCGCATCCTGCCTTGTCCAGAACCTCCAGCACCTTTCCGGTCACGCCATGCTTATAAATGGTCGGTCCGGAGCAGACAAATGCCTTCTTAAATCCACGCTTCTTTACCTCTGCTGCGATCTCCTGAATGGCACCTCTGCCAAAATAAGATGTTTCGTTTAAAATCATACGGTTTGCCATCTGTAAAATCCTCCTTCAACCCACATTTCTTATAAATTTCTGTTTTTTCAAGTCAGCCGGACTGCTTCCGGCTGCCTATTATCATACCATAACTTTCAGATTCCGTCCATTCAGGCTTCTGATTTCTTTTTCTTCCTCTTCAGCCGTTCATCCGAGCCATGCCTCTGCCACTTTCCGCTGGCCATCCGCCAGAGAAACATAAAAAACCGGAAAATCCAGTCAATGCTCATTGCCACCCACACAAACAGTACCGGCATATGAAACTGTTTCACAAACAAATATGCCAGTCCGATCCGGAAAATCCACATGGAGCTTACCGCAACCACCATGGTAAAGGTCACATCCGAAGCCGCCCGCAGCGCATTGGGCAGGAGGAAGGCCGGCGGCCACAAAGCCATCGCACATCCATGAAAAATAATCAGATCCCGCGCTGCCGCCGCAGCCTCCGGCGACAGGTTGTAGATTCCGACGATCGGACCGCTGAACACATCAAGGATCAAAACGATTCCTGCCAGGATCAGATAATTCAAAAGAATAAACCGTTTCGTATAATATCGAACCTGGTCGAATTCTTTCGCGCCCACACACTGGGAGGCCACCGTAACCAGTCCCATACCGATGGCGGTTCCCGGCAGATATTCCAGCGTTACCAGATTTCCTGCCACTGCAAAGCCGGCAATGGCTGTCGTTCCCATGGTCGACACCAGACTCTGGACCATGATTTTTCCAAGCTGGAACATACCATTTTCCATGCCGCTTGGAACACCAATTCTTAAGATCTGCCGGATCATATGCGGATCATAGCCCAAACGCAGATACTTATCAACATAAAGAATATTTTTTTCATTCCGAATAATAACCAGCATGATCACAGCTGCCACCATGCGGGAAACCAGCGTAGGGACTCCCACACCGGCCACGCCGGCCTTCAGTACATATACACCAATGGCATTTCCGGCCACATTGATCCCGTTCATGATCAGGGAGGTCTTCATGGATATTTTGGAATTTCCCATGACACGGTAAAGCGCTGCACAGGAATTATAAATCGCCAGAAACGGAAACGATACCGCCGTCAGATAAAAATAAATCCTGGCGTTCTTCATGACATCAGCTTCAATTTTTCCAAACAGTCCGCCAAGGATCACCGCGTTTCCTGTCAGAGACAGGATCATGATCACCAGCGCCAGCACGGTGGTTACCAGAAGAAGCTGATTGGCAGCACGACAGCCTCGTTCTCTGTTTTTACATCCGAGAGCCTGTCCCGCTACAACCGCACCGCCCGTTGCCATAGCGGCCATAAGCTGATTCAGCAGCAGGTTGATGGCATCCACCAGAGATACGCCAGACACCGCTGCTTCACCTGCCCCTGCCACCATGATCACGTCCAGCATTCCTACCAGAACGGAAAGAAACTGCTCGATGATCAGGGGAATCAACAACTTTTTCAGATCACTTTTTGAGAACATCATACTCCAAAATCCCTCCTCTGCTCCTTCTTCGATTGTAACACCACACCCTCCTTTTTACAAGCAGAATTCCCGCCTGTCTTCCTTTGTCTCTTTTCGTCTCTTGTCTGGATTTTCAGACACATATCCGCTATATTATAAGAAATAACTCGCTCGAATCTGCCAACTCTGTTGTTTTTCATGGCAGCCTGCGGAAAGGAGACTGATCTTATGAAACCCACTCTGGAAGAACTTCTTTATCCCCTCGGCATAACCAACCGCTACCGCGGTTATCCTTATTTTATCATGGCTGTCACTCTGGCGGTGGAAGATCCCACGCGCCTTTCCAATGTGCAAAAAGAAATCTATCTTCCCATTGCTCTGGAATACCATGCCAATCCGGTTAATGTGGAGCGTGCACTCCGGACGATCCGCGATGTGGTGCTCCGCAACGGCGGCCCGGAGTTTTTAAAGCGGCTCAACGGCGGTACAACTCCACGGAACGCAACGCCTTACCCCACAGAACTGATCGATCTGTTTGCCCGGTTTCTGAACAATGCCTGAATTTTAAAACGGCTTCTCCGGAAACCCGGAGAAGCCATTCTGTTTTTATATACCTGAATCCATTCTCTTTTAATTGTCTTCTGCATCAGACGCGGAAAGACTGTAGCTGAGCTGGCGCTTTCTTGCCATCTCATCACTCTCCAGATACTCATCATACGTAGTGATCTTATCGATCAGGCCGCTGGGCGTAATCTCCATGATACGATTCGCCGTGGTCTGGACAAACTGATGGTCATGGCAGGAGAACAGCACCACACCGGGATACTTGATCAGCGCATTATTCAGCGCCGTGATCGATTCCATATCCAGATGGTTTGTCGGCTCATCCAGGATCAGTACATTGGTCGCCTGGATCATCATCTTGGATAACTGGCAGCGAACCTTCTCTCCACCGGAAAGCACCCGCACCTTCTTTACGCCGTCATCACCGGCAAAAAGCATTCTTCCCAGGAAGCCGCGGACATACGTTACATCCTTGACCGGAGAGAACTGCGTCAGCCAGTCCACAATCGTCAGGTCATTATCAAACTCAGCCGTATTATCCTTGGCAAAGTACGCCTGAGAAGTGGTCACGCCCCACTTATAGGTTCCCTCATCAGGCTCCATCTCGCCTGCCAGGATCTGGAACAGGGTTGTCTTTGCAATCTCATCCGATCCCACAAATGCAACCTTATCATTCCGTCCCAGAATAAAGGAAATGTCATCCAGAACCTTCACGCCCTCGATGGTCTTGGTCAAATGCTCCACCGTAAGAACTTCATTTCCGATCTCACGCTCCGGACGGAAATCAATATAGGGATATTTCCGGCTGGAAGGACGGATTTCGTCAAGCTGGATCTTCTCCAGGGCTCTCTTTCTGGAGGTTGCCTGCTTGGACTTGGAGGCATTGGCGGAGAATCGCTGAATGAACTCCTGTAACTCCTTGATCTTCTCCTCTTTCTTCTTGTTGGCTTCCTTCATCTGCTTGATCATCAGCTGGCTGGACTCATACCAGAAATCATAGTTTCCGGCATAGAGCTGGATCTTTGCATAATCAATATCTGCGATATGGGTACAAACCTTATTTAAGAAATAACGGTCATGGGAAACCACGATCACGGTATTGTCAAAGTTGATCAGGAATTCCTCCAACCATGCAATGGCATCCAGATCCAGATGGTTCGTCGGCTCATCCAGTAACAGAATATCAGGATTTCCAAACAGTGCCTGTGCAAGAAGAACCTTAACCTTGTCATTTCCGACCAGATCCTTCATGATCGAATAATGAAGCTCCGGGCCGACCCCAAGGCCGTTTAACAGCGTCGCCGCATCCGACTCTGCTTCCCAGCCATTCATATTGGCAAACTCTGCCTCCAGATCAGCGGCACGGATTCCATCCTCCTCAGAGAAATCCGGTTTTGCATAAATAGCATCCTTTTCTTTCATAATTTCCACCAGACGGGGATTTCCCATCATGACAGTATCCAGCACCACGCAGTCGTCAAACTTGAAGTGATCCTGCTGTAAAAAAGAAAGACGCTGGCCGGGTGTGATGGTCACATCTCCCTTTGAGGGCTCCAGCTGACCGGAGAGAATTTTCAAAAACGTAGATTTTCCGGCGCCGTTGGCACCGATCAGACCGTAGCAGTTTCCCTCGGTGAACTTAATGTTTACATCCTCAAACAGAGCCTTCTTTCCCAGCCGGAGGGTGATATTATTTGCACTGATCATCGAAACATTCCTTTCTTTTCATTCATTTCTATTTTATCTTCATGCTCTTCGCCTATACAACGGTCTTTTATCCAGGCGGATCTCCTCTTAATCGGATCTGCCGTGTCAGACCGCACCTCATAATATCGTACTCGAAAAGCGTTTATTTTGCAATGGTTTTTTTCAGGCCTTTGAATTTTCAATTCCAACACAAAGACCGGGATCTCTCCCGGTCTCTGTTTAGGGAACCTGTTTGTGTATGAAAAGAATGTTTACTTTCCTGCTTTTCTTGCTTCCTTCTTTTCTTCCATCTTGGAAACAATGATCGCACAGGCAGCATCACCGGTGATATTCACGGTAGTACGACCCATATCGAAAATACGGTCAACACCGGCAACCAATGCAATTCCTTCTACCGGAAGTCCCACACTCTGCAGCACCATTGCCAGCATGATCATACCGGCGCCAGGAACTCCGGCAGTACCAATAGAAGCCAGCGTTGCAGTCAGAATGATCGTTGCCTGCTGAGGCAGCGTCAGGGAAATACCGAAGCAGGAAGCGATGAAGATCGCGCAGACACCCTGATAAATAGCAGTACCGTCCATATTAATGGTTGCACCGAGCGGCAGGGTAAAGGCTGCGATATCCTTTCTTGCACCCAGTTTTTCAGAACACTCAATGTTCAGCGGCAGCGCACCTACGGAAGAAGCACTGGAGAATGCCATCATCATTGCCGGCATCATACCCTTGAAGAACTTCGCCGGACTTAAACCGCCAAGTGCCTTTACGGTAGAGGAGTATACGATCACAGCATGGAGAATATAGCCCAGGTATGCAACTAACAGAACGATTGCAAGGCTTCCAAGGATCTTGGGACCGTTTTCAGCAACCACAGGAGTAATCAGACAGAACACACCGATGGGGCTAAGTGCAATAATGAAGGACATGATCTTCATGGACACTTCATTTGCACTGAGTGCAAACTCCTCAAATCCTTTTCCCTTATCACCGGCAAGGATAATACCGAAACCGAAGAACAGGGAGGCCACGATTACCTGAAGCATAGTGGCATTTGCAAAGGGGGAAATAATATTGCTGGGGAAGATATCGACAATGGTATCCATGATACTGGGGGCTTCCTTCGCTTCATATTCCAGACCGGAAACCTCCAGAACCGGGAACAGTCCCTTAAAGATATTTGCCAGGATCAGGCCGATCACAATGGCAACGGCCGTCGTACAAAGATAATAGACTACGGTTTTTGCACCGACACTTCCGACCTTCCGGATATCCTTCATGGAAATGACACCACAGATGATCGAGAAGAATACGATGGGAACAACGATAAATTTAATCAGATTCAGGAAAATCGTACCAAATGGTTTAATGTAGTTGACGGCGACCTCCGGTACGCTCATCATACACAGACCTGCAACAATACCAAGAGCAAGGCCGATAAAGATTTTTGCTGACAGAGGCAGTTTCTTTGTTTTACTCATAGATAATTCTCCTCTCTGTTTTTGTTTCTGTAATCATCCGGACTCGATCCGATCCCGCGCGGTTTTCATTCATCGTTTCAGTCCAATCTGTTTACAGAACTTTTATAATTTTTTTATAAATCTATAATACCGCATTTGAAAGAATATTACAACTATTTTTTATACTTTTCTGCCAGTTTTTGGCACTATTCACCATTATATTTTATATTTATTATTTCTCTCCATGTTTTTTGAATTTCGTTATTTTCTTAACATTTTATCCATCGTCTTTTTCCGGTGATACCTGCTGCAGCGGCACGGTTCGCCGCAGTGCGATCCCCGCGGAGCGTTTTTGTTTCATGAGACGCACTTTCCCATAAACTATTTTTTGTTTCATAGGACGCACTTTCCCATGAACTATTTTTTGTTTCATAGGACGCACTTTCCTATGGAATAAAGAAATCAGGAGTGCCGCCATTCCGATGTACACTCCTGATCTGTCTGATTTATTTTATTGTAGCTGTTTTGCTTTTTATTCCTCTTCCAGATGCTCTCTGGGCACAAAGACCCGTCCGGCCCCGGCTTCTTTCTTTTCCTGCTTCACTGCCTTTGCGGCCTGGATCGCTTCCCTGCAGAATACCTCCTGAGAATCCACCAGAAGCTTTCCGCGCTTATCGGGCTTTTCATATGTTCCATCTGCCTGCAGGATATGGGCACGGACATTGTCCTCCAGCTCCACCTCCAGAATATGGAGTGCCTTTTCCTTATTGGCTTCCACTTCCACCGGGAACACCAGCTCTACCCGGCGGTCCAGGTTTCTGGGCATCCAGTCAGCACTGCCCATATAGATTTCGTAATCGCCGCCGTTCTCGAAATAAAAGATCCGACTGTGCTCCAGAAAGGTTCCTACAATGGAGCGCACCTGAATATTTTCACTGACTCCGGAAATTCCGGTCTTTAAACAACAGATTCCCCGGACGATCAGATCGATCTTCACCCCTGCTGCCGATGCCCGGTACAGGCTCTCCATAATCACCGGATCGCAGAGGGAATTCATCTTGGCAATGATCCTTCCCTCCATTCCCTGGTTCACTCGCTGGATTTCCCGGTCGATGAGCGCCACAAACTTGTTTTTCAGCCACAAAGGTGCCAGGCACAGCTTGTTCCAGCTTAATGGTTCGGAATAGCCGGACAGCATATTGAAGACTGCGCTGGCATCCTCCCCCACTGCCCGGTCACAGGTCATGATTCCGGTATCGGTATACAGCTTTGCTGTGGAATCATTATAATTTCCCGTTGCCATGTGCACATAACGGCAGATCCCATCCGCCTCACGGCGCACCACCAGACAGATCTTACAGTGGGTCTTTAAACCCAGAAGTCCGTAGATGACATGGCAGCCGGCCTTTTCCAGCTTTTTCGCCCAGATGATATTGTTTTCCTCATCAAATCTTGCCTTTAACTCCACCAGCACCGACACCTGCTTGCCGTTTTCCGCCGCCCTGGCCAGCGCCGCCACGATAGGAGAATTTCCGCTCACCCGGTAAAGCGTCTGCTTGATGGCAAGCACCTGAGGATCCACCGCCGCCTGACGGACAAAATCCACCACCGGATCAAAGGATTCGTAAGGATGGTGCAGGAAAATATTTCCCTTTTTGATGCAGGTGAAAATATCCTCTTCCCCGGCAAATTCCGGAACCGGCTGGGGCGTCCATTTTTTCTGCTTCAGATGGTCGAATCCGTCCATACCATACAGCTTCATAAGGAAGGTCAGATCCAGAGGACCGTTGATGGCAAAGATCACATCGTCCTTGATGTCAAACTCCTTCTTTAAGATCTTCAAAAGGCGCTTATCAATGGATTCCTCCACCTCCAGGCGGATCACCTCTCCCCACTGGCGGCGCTTTAACTGCCGCTCGATCTCTTTTAACAGATCCTCAGCTTCCTCCTCATCGATCGGAAGATCTGCATTCCGCATGATCCGGTAAGGATGAGCACAGATCACTTCATAATTCAGGAACAAACGGCTCATGTTCCGCTCAATAAGCTCCTCCAGCAAAATGAAACAGCGTCCGCCTTCTTTTCCGGCAGGCAGCTCCACGATCCGCGGCAGCACAGCAGGCACCTGAACAGTGGCAAATTCCAGGGCATCCTTATGCTCTGCGCCCTTTTTCTTTTTTAACAGCGCTGCAATATTCAGTGATTTGTTGCGGATCAGCGGAAACGGTCTGGAAGAATCCACCGCCATAGGGGTTACCACCGGATAAACCTCCGTCTCAAAGTACTGATCGGCAAAAGCCGCCTGTTCTTTTGTCAGCTGCTCATGATGGGAGAGTACGGTGATCCCCTCCTTTTTTAAGAGCGGCAGTAACGAACGGTTCCAGGTGGAATACTGAAGATCCACCAGCTCATGCATTCCCGTCCCGATCTTCTCCAACTGGACCTCCGGCGTCATTCCCGCCAGATCCTTCTTCGTATAGCCTGCATGAACCATGTCTTTTAACGATGCCACACGCACCATGACGAACTCATCCAGGTTCGAGGCCGTAATGGATAAAAATTTCAGCCGTTCAAACAGCAGATTGTTTTTATCCCGCGCTTCACAGAGGACACGGTTGTTGAACTGAAGCCAGGACAGCTCCCGGTTCTGAAAATATTCGCTTTTCTGAAATTCCCTGTTTTCTGCCATGACTCCTATCCCTTCTTTCTCCTGAGCACCGGCCGGATCCCATATACTTCCTCAAAGAAGTCTGCTTTCGGGACAAACAGGCTCTGCTCCAGCATGATATTTTCCGTAGAATCCGTTGTGATCACCATCTGCTGATCCCGGACGGAAACCTTGATATTCTTGAATTTCTGCTTATGGCTGCGATCGATGGCATTTCCGATTTTTAAGATGGCAGTCAGCTTGGCAATGGTGATCCGCATCTGCTTATCCAGCGTGACAGAATCCGCCGTATAATCAAATTCCAGCGTATTGTACTTTACCACATTGGCAATGATTTCCCGTTCTTTATGAGAGATCCCGATAATCTCCGTGGACAGAATGATATTATAGGCACACTCCCCCGGCGTCCGCATACTGATATATTTTCCGCAGTCATGGAGAATGGCGCTGATCTGCAGTAGCAGCCGTTCCCGTTTTCCGAGGCCATGATACTTCTTCATGCTGTCAAACAGGTTCAGTACATTCTTTTCCAGGATCGCCGAATGTTTCTTATCACACCGGTAGCGCTCCGCAATGATACGCGCCGCCGCGATAATGTCGCCGGAAAAATCATGGGTAAACCGGATCAGTTTTTTCTGTTCTGCATATTCCGCCGCAATTCCGTCTCCCAGCCGCACACCGGGAAGCCACAGAAGCTCCGCCCCTGTCACATCGATCAGCTTTTTATAAACCATGGCACCTGGTACGATCAACGCCACATACTCTGCCGGAATGTCATACTTTTCTGCAATTCCCGCCTCGCTGAGGGTCCGCAGATCCTGATAGAAATTCAGGAATTCTTCCGCCGTGATCCGCTGGCGGTCAGATTTTGCACCACGCCCCAGATACAGGGCACATACTCCGGTAGCAATGATATTTTTCACGTTCCGATCCTTCAGAAACAGCTTCTGGAAGGTATCGATATCGTTGTCGATCAGCTCCTGCGTGATCTGATACTTATCAGCATCCGTTCCTCCGGTACCCGAAAGGATCTGATAAATCCGGAGAGCTCCCAGTTTTAAATTCTGGGTCGTCACCAGCATATCCTTGTCGAAGAGAGAAATCTGCATACTGCCGGAGCCTACCTCCGCAATGGCTGTTCCTTTCTGGATCATGTTGTTGAATTCATTTTCCTTCGCCGCAATGGCCTTGTAGCATAAAAAGCGCTGCTCGGAATTGCTGAGGATCTCGATCTTGATTCCGGTCCGCACCTGGATCTGATCCAGGACGACCTCCCGGTTTTCCGCCTCCCGCAGAGCGCTGGTTCCATATGCTTTATAGCCATCCACCTGGTATTCCGCCATGATCTCCTTGAATTTCAGAAGAAGCCGGCACATTTCATCAACCCGGTCATGACTGATCACGCCCCGTCCGTAGGTGTCCCGCCCCAGCCCGATGATCTTCCTTACCCGATCCAATTGGTTGATTCCTTTTTTCGGGGAGATCTCATATATCGTAAGCTCCAGCTCATAGGAGCCCACATCGATCGCCGCAAATGTCGTTACTGCCATTCCATCACCCCTTGGTTCCTTAGTTTTTCCGGTCTGTTCTGACCACATTCTTTATCTTTCATTTTACCCCATATGACTGTGAAAAAGCAAGTAAGAAACAGGTAAAGAAAGGCATTCAGACCTTCTCCGTATCCTTTTGTCCACCCGCCGGTTCCTCTTCTTCGAGAATCGTCCGGATACTGTCCACCATTTCCCTTTTCATCTTTTTGATCTCCTCCGGCGTATAGATATAATAATACGATGGCGGGATCAGAGAATACAGATCCCCGGCTCTCTGCCTCCACTGATAATCCATATGCCAGAGTTTCCATTTCCAATACAGCTTCTTTATCATCTCTTTTAAATATTTCATCGTTTTCCACATAATTATATAGAACTATATCGTGCATATATACACTATATTATAAGAAGCACCTGTTCGTCAAGCACAGGCGTCTCTGATTCTATATTTTTTTGTTTTACAAGGCACACGTTCCCATGAAATTTTTTGTTTCATAAGACGCACCTTCCCATGGAACAAAAAACTTCCCTCTCTATCAGATCCTGATTTTCTGATAAAAAGGGAAGTCTGTTTCTTATTGATTCTCTTTCTGCTTCTTCTGCCTTTAATTCAGGCTGGAGCTGTTCTTGGTATCTCCGAAAATATAGCTGTACGCATCGTTCTCATACACAATGCTGGAGATCTGACGGCGGTTAGAGGCGACCTTCTTCATAGTTGCCACATAGTCCTCCTGGGACGCTGCATCCAGGGTGCAGCCTGCAGACGGCGTAAAGGTCTGAGTATAGCGGTCATAATAGCCCTGATCGGTCAGCCAGCTTCCGGAGTTGAAGGCCACAAGCGGCGTGGAATCCGAAAGGATGTCTGTGCCGGAAAGCATTCTGGAATCATATTCCAGGCCGAGGAGATTGGAGATCGTCGGCAGAATATCTACCTGACAGCAGACCTTATCTACCTGAACCGGTTCTTTCATGCTTCCTGTCCACATGATCAGCGTATTCTTATACAGGTTGTAGTCTGTGATCATTTCCTCCTTCAGGTTATCTGCCAGAGCCGATGTATCTCCGGAAGAGAAGGTCTTTCCGGCAAGCTCCTCGATGGTGGATACGTTGAAATAGGGAATATGATCCGCGGCCAGGACAACCAGTGTCTTGTCTGCGATCCCGGCATCCTCCAGCCTCTGGAGCAGATATTCCATGGACTTATCCAACTCGATCACAGTACCAAGATATCCCTGGGTCACCTCGGAATATCCGGTATTACTTACCAGCTCCCGGTTCTTCTTTGCCTGAGCATTACTCTCAAATTCATAAGGCATGTGCCCGCTGATGGTCATATAGTATACATTAAACGGCGTGCTGCTGCCGATATACTGATCCACCGTCTGCTCCATGCAGTAAAGATCCGACTGCGGCCAGATTGCCTTTGTGCCGGCCTCATTCATTTCCATATTGAATCCGGTTCCGCTCTGCACCCATTTATAGCCAAGGTTTGTATGGGATTTCAGACGATTATACATATCTCCGTTTGCATGAAAGCCAATGGAGCCATAGCCTTGACGGTTCAGCTGCTGCGCCAGACTGAAATACCAGTTTGTTCCCGCATCACCACTGTCCTGCATGATGATAGTACCACCATTCTGAGGATATAACCCGGTCAGATTCTGACACTCGCCACCGGAGGTACTGGTATAATGAAGCGCAGAATAGAAATTATTGAACACAAAGCCCTCATGGGACAGCTTCCAAAGCGTTGGTGTCAATTCCTGGCTGATTCCATATCCGGTAAACCCTTCCGCCGTCACAAAGATCACGTTATAACCCTTGAACGCTCCCGTATATTTATTCTTATTGGAGGGCGTCTGGCTGTTAAAATACTTACAGAGCCAGGAAACATCATCGTTGGAGGCATTGGCCGCCAGCGTCTCCAGATCTACATTCATCACATTGGGAGAGGTATCCGTATTGGTAAACAATGACGCATTTCCGGAGGCAGCCACACTCCCTGTCTCTTCCGTACTGTCCGCCGCCTTACTCTCATTCTCTGCCAGGCTTGGCGTAGCTGCAAAATCATCATCCAGATTCTTCTTCACACCAAAAAGCGAATGTTTCAGATCCAGGCGAAGCATGGTCGTAACGCCAAGCTGCTCTACCTGATCATCCACGTTGGTATTTGTGGCATACATGGAAGCCGGCTTATAATCACCGCTCCAGGGCAGGTGCAGTATCAGCAGGCCCAGAAGGTGGGTCGCTACAAATGCGCCAGCCACAACACCGGAAAGTCCAATCCATTTTTTCTTGAAATTATAGAAGTTCCGGCCAATCACATAAATAAAGATCACCGGGATAAACATCAGAAGAATTCCAAACAGATTTCCTAAGATTCCCTTGATAATAGCATCCATATAGTCCGTCAGCTTGTTGTTGGCTGCCGTTTTGGCGATACTGAACAACTGATAATACGTTGCCAGAATCTTCTTGGTCATCATCTCAACCGTATAAACCACGCTGAACAGAATCGTAACCACATAAGTAATGATCCGATTCACGCGGAAGCTGAAATTTATTGCCAGCAGGGATAACAGAAAGCCCATGGATACAGAAAACAACAGCCAGATCGGCAGGTATTTTAAGCTTTCCTTCATATAAATATGAAACATCAGTTCCAGATAAAAAATCATCATCGGAAAATACAGGATCGGTCCGAGAACCGATAACAGCCCCAGAACGCCCTGCGGTCTTCTGCCGCGGCGTCTGGAACCTTCACCCAGGCTTCCGTACTGACTTCTTCTCCGTCTTCTATAGTCTGCCATAATTCTTCCTCACTTTTTGTAAACTGCCTATTTGATCATGAAATACAATAACACCAGAATGCCGAGAATAATCCGGTAAATCCCGAACGCGGTGAAATCCTTTTTCCTGATATAACTCATCAGGAAGCGGATCGCAAACACCGATACCAGAAATGCTGTGATCATTCCCACCAGAAGCACAACCACCTCCATTCCCGTATAATGGAAGCCAAACTTGATCAGTTTTAAGAAGCTGGCTCCAAACATCACCGGAATGGACATGAAGAACGAATATTCTGCTGCAATGGGTCTGGAAACTCCGATCAGCATGGCGCCCAGGATCGTTGCGCCGGAACGGGAGGTTCCCGGAACCAGGGACAGAACCTGAAATGCACCAATGATCAGCGCATCCTGATAGGTGAGCTGAGAAAACTTCTCCACAGTGAAGTACCGTTTTCTATTTCTACGCTCCAGAAGGATAAACAGTACGCCGTAAATGATCAGCGTTGCCGCAACCACATGGCTGTTATAAAAATGGGCATCAAACCAGTCATTAAACAGGACGCCAAGCACGCCTGCCGGGATACAGCCTACAAGAACCTTTCCCCAAAGTCTCCAGGTCTGCCGCTTCTGCCGGTTATTTTTCCGCGATGAAAAGGGATTCAGCTTATGGAAAAATAAAATGCATACCGCCAGGATCGCACCGAGCTGGATCACCACACGGAACATCTCCATGAACTCCGCGCTTACCTTTAAAGGCAGCAAATCCTCCAGAAGGATCATGTGACCGGTACTGCTGATGGGCAGCCACTCGGTAATTCCCTCTACGATTCCGAATACGATCGCTTTTAATAATTCTACGATATTCATACCTTCTCCCCGTTTGCATTGATATTTTCAATCTGCCAGTCAATGGGTTCTATTCCATGAGCCTTCAGAAATTCATTTGTTTTACTGAACGGTCTGCTTCCGAAAAATCCCCGGTACGCCGACAACGGACTTGGATGAGGGGCCTCCAGGATCAGATGATTCGGATTGGTGAGCATCGGCTTCTTATTCTGCGCCGGCCGGCCCCAGAGAATAAAAACAATGGGCTGATCCAGCTTATTTAATGCTTTGATGGCGGCATCCGTAAACTCCTCCCAGCCGATTCCCCGGTGAGAATTAGCTGCATGTGCCCGTACCGTCAAAACCGTATTCAGAAGCAGGACTCCCTGTTTCGCCCACTTTGTCAAATACCCGTTGTTTGGGATATAGCAGCCAAGATCATCGTGAAGCTCCTGATAAATATTCACCAGCGACGGCGGGATCTCCACACCAGGCTTCACGGAAAAGCAGAGCCCGTGAGCCTGCCCTATATTATGATACGGGTCCTGCCCAAGGATCACCACCTTGACCTGATGAAACGGTGTCAGCTCAAAGGCAGAAAAAATATCCTTTGCATCCGGAAACACCTGTCTGGTATTATATTCTTCTTTTACTGTCTGATATAACCTGGCATAATATGGTTTCTTAAACTCAGCCGACAACGGCTCCAGCCAGTCATTGGATATCGCAGCCATAGCTATCCTTCTTTCGTTCTTTTTCCGTTACAGCCGCACCGGAATGCCACGGCCTGCAAGATATTCCTTCAGATCCCGGATCTCCAGCTCTTTATAATGGAACAGTGAAGCCGCCAAAGCCGCATCCGCCTTTCCCTCTGTCAGTGCATCATAAAAATGCTCTTTTGTTCCTGCTCCGCCGGAGGCGATCACCGGAATGGATACATTTTCTGCAATGGCAGCCGTCAGTTCATTATCATATCCGGCCTTTGTTCCATCACAGTCCATACTTGTCAGAAGGATTTCGCCTGCGCCCAGCCGGTCTGCCTTCATGGCCCATTCCACTGCGTCCAGTCCCACATCGATCCGTCCGCCGTTTTTATAGATATTCCATCCGGATCCATCGGCCCGCCGTTTGGCGTCAATGGCCACTACTACACACTGGCTTCCGAATTTTTCTGCCGCCTCGGAGATCAGGTTTGGATGATTGATAGCCGAAGAATTAATGGAGATCTTATCCGCTCCTTCCCGAAGCAGTGCCTTAAAATCCTCCACTGTCCGGATTCCTCCGCCGACTGTAAATGGAATAAATACCTTTTCTGCCACCCGGCGCACCATATCCACCACAGTATTTCTTGCATCCGAGGAGGCTGTGATATCCAGAAATACCAGTTCATCTGCTCCGGCCTTGTCATAAGCCGCTGCGATTTCCACCGGATCACCGGCATCCCGCAGATTCACAAAGTTGACACCCTTTACTACCCGTCCTGCATGCACATCAAGGCAGGGGATAATTCGTTTTGTATACATGACTTTCCTCCTGTCTTCTGTTACAGCGCCGCAAAGTTTTTCAGGATCTGTAACCCAACATCACTGCTTTTTTCCGGATGGAACTGGCAGGCGAACACATTGTCCCGCTCCACTGATGCATGGATTGTAGTTCCGTACTCCGTTGAAGCTGCAACGATGGCCTCATCCTCAGCCTTCAGATAATAGGAATGAACAAAATATACATACGCTCCATTTTCAATTCCCCGGAACAAGCCTGCATTCTCGCGGATCTCCAGAGAATTCCACCCGATATGCGGGATCTTTAACCCCGGTGTGTCAGGAATCCGAAGAATCCTTCCAGGCAGGATTCCAAGCCCCGGAACACCAGGCGTCTCCTCACTGCTTTCAAATAAAAGCTGCAGGCCCAGACAAATTCCCAGAAACGGCGTTCCCTGTTTTACCACATCCTGAATCACCGGAACAAGCTCATACTGGTGAAGCCGCTCCATGGCATCGCCAAAGCTTCCCACACCAGGAAGCACGACCTTGTCGGCATTTAAGATCTCTTCCCTGCATCTTGTGATCTTTGTCTCCTGTCCCAGAAACGCAAATGCCTTTTCCACACTTTTTAAGTTTCCTGCGTCATAATCGATGATTGCTATCATGCTGTCACTTCCTTATGATTGCTGTCTTTTGCATCTGATCCGCAGCTGCGGATTTCTTTTAACAGCCTGAGCAAAGCCCAGTCCACTGATATCTTAACACAATCGTCATAGCCGCACAATAGCAGAATTGGAGGATTTTCTTAAGAAAATCCTTATTTTTCCCACGATCCGCCCAATATCCAGTCCACACTGTTTTCCCGTACAGCATGGCCCCGTCCATCCAGATTATCCGGAATCTGAGGATACTTCTCATGAATACGATATAACTGCGATTTCCGATTCAGGCTTACCGTCTGCTCAAATGGCCAGCGGATCACGCCAGGATGAAGGAATCCCTCACCCAGCTCCAGAATCAGCAGATTTCGGTTTACCGTATTCATCAGCCAGTTCATATAGGACTGCCACCGTTCCTCCCCGCCTGCTGTCGGATTCGTTTCCCCTGCATAGGGCGCTGCGATCCTGGTCTGATCCAGCTGCGAAGAACCAATCTCTCCATCTTCCACAGTTGTCACAATAAAATAATCCTTATCTCCGAGAAGTCTGCTCAGTTTCTCATACGCCGTTCTGATTTCGCTTCTCTTTTCTTTCTTCCACTCTCCTCCGATTCCCACCAGAACATATTCACTGTCTGCAAGGGCGGAGTGAAACGCATTCCGTTCTTCTTCCGTCATAATAACCTCCGATGATACAAAAATACCCGGCATGAAATCACTTCACACCGGGATCATCTTTTGTAACACAATCTTATGTACTTTAAATGCTTCTGTATCTCAAAACTCTTTCGTATTCAGAAGGTAACCATACCTTCAAAACTACACATTGCTCAACATCATTTCATTTCCAAAACTCCTAAACCACCTGGATAAGCCCTCGACCGATTAGTAACAGTCAGCTCCACAC
>CAKRJM010000013.1 GCA_934351765.1 uncultured Lachnospiraceae bacterium
TTTGCGCTTAACCCGCAGACCGGCGCTGCGCTCCGACGCTGCTTTGCAGCTTCTGTCTGCTTCGAACCGCCTTCTTCAGATGCATCTTTCCGCTCTGGCTGTTCTGCTTTTTGCGCTTAACCCGCAGACCGGCGCTGCGCTCCGACGCTGCTTTGCAGCTTCTGTCTGCTTCGAACCGCCTTCTTCGGATGCATCTTTCCGCTCTGGCTGTTCTGTTATTTTGCGCTTAACCCGCAGACCGGCGCTGCGCTCCGACGCTGCTTTGCAGCTTCTGTCTGCGGCTTATGGGCATCCCTGCCCATACAGATATCGAATTTCTCTCCTCTGCAAATCAATTTGCTCGGAGAGGACTTCGATATCTGTGCGCGCAAAAATGCTATTAATATCATACCGACTAAAAAAACAAAAGTCAACCGAATAGGCACAGGATTAAGAAAATCTTCCGATACAATTTCGATACAAAAACCAGCACTCCGCCGGTTTCTGTTCCGGGGGGAACGCTGGTTTCTGTCTTATCGGTATTCTGATTTTTAACCGCTTATTCGTACAGCGGATAACGGTCGGTCAGGGTCTTTACCATAGCCTTTGCCTTCTCGGTGTTGGCCGCATCCTGAGTAATTACCAGGCGGATGGCTTCTGCGATCGTCACCATATCCTCTTCCTTCAGGCCGCGGCTGGTAACAGCCTGTGCACCGAGACGGATTCCGCTGGTAACAAACGGCTTTTCGGGATCATTGGGAATTGCATTCTTGTTGCAGGTAATGTTTGCTGCATCAAGAAGCTTCTCAGCCGCCTTGCCGGTTACGCCTGCGGGGCGGAGATCTACCAGCATCAGATGGTTGTCTGTACCGCCGGAAACAATGTCAAAGCCACGGTTCATCAGCTCGGAAGCCAGTCTTGCTGCGTTAACCTTCGTCTGCTTCATGTATTCTGTAAAGGAAGGATCCAGCGCCTCCTTAAAGCATACAGCCTTTGCCGCGATCACGTGCATCAGAGGTCCGCCCTGGATTCCGGGGAATACTGCCTTGTTGAAGTTGAACTTCTCCTCGATCTCATTGCTGCAGAGGATCATGCCGCCGCGGGGACCACGAAGTGTCTTATGCGTGGTTGTGGTTGTCACATGGGCATAGGGGATCGGGCTTACATGAAGTCCTGCTGCCACCAGACCGGCAATGTGCGCCATATCTACCATGAGATATGCACCGACTTCATCGGCAATCTCACGGAACCGCTTGAAATCGATCTCACGGGCATAGGCGCTGGCGCCTGCCACGATAAGCTTCGGACGGCATTCCTTTGCCAGACGCTCCACCTCTTCATAATCGATCACACCCTTGTCTGTTACCCCGTAAGGAACAACATGGAAATACGCACCGGACATATTGACCGGACTTCCGTGTGTCAGATGTCCGCCATGAGCCAGGTTCATACCCATAACTGTATCGCCCGGCTTCAGCATTGCAAAGAACACCGCCATGTTTGCCTGCGCACCGGAATGGGGCTGTACATTCACATACTCACAGCCAAACAGTTTTTTCGCACGCTCACGCGCAAGGTCTTCCACTACATCCACATACTCACAGCCGCCGTAATAGCGTTTTCCCGGATAACCCTCAGCATACTTGTTGGTCAGAACACTGCCCATGGCAGACATCACGGCCTTGCTTACCAGGTTCTCAGACGCGATCAGCTCCAGATGGCTTCTCTGTCTTCCCAGCTCATCCTCAATGGCCTTCGCAATTTCCGGATCGTATGCGCGTACTTCTTCAAATGAATACATCTCGTCTCCTCCTGTTAAGAAATCATATAAATGTTTAGGGCTGACAATTGTTTCCTGTCAAAATCAGAAAGGGATTAGTGATCTTCTTTTTTTACATCCAGTTTAATATGAACATCCTTTAACTGCTGTTCACTTACCTCTGCAGGCGCTCCCATCATGATATCCTGGGCATTCTTGTTCATGGGGAACGGAATAACCTCACGGATGCTGTCCTCACCGGCCAGAAGCATTACCATACGGTCTACGCCGGGAGCAATTCCCGCATGGGGCGGTGCACCGTAGCAGAATGCGTTATACATAGCAGGGAACTTGGCCTTTACATCCTCCTCACCGAGGCCAACCAGCTCAAACGCCTTGATCATGATCTCCGGATCATGGTTTCTTACGGCTCCGGAGGAAAGCTCGATTCCGTTGCATACCAGGTCATACTGATAAGCATAGATCTCCAGCGGATCCGTTTCTTCCAGTGCCTTCCTGCCGCCCTGAGGCATGGAGAAGGGATTATGGCAGAATTCCAGCTCGCCGGATTCCTCGCCGATCTCATACATGGGGAAGTCAACGATCCAGCAGAATTCATAGCATTCCTTATCCATATATCGTTCCGCATAATTGGCCACGATCTTCCGCGCCGCGCCGGCAGTCTTCTGTGCTTCTGCTCTCGTTCCGGCAGCAGCAAGAACCAGTTCGCCGCCCTTTAAGCCAAGAGCCTCGCATACGGCATCCTTCTTTTCTGCCAGGAATTTGGAGATTCCTCCGGTCAAAGTACCGTCTGCACCGGCCTTGAACCAGTAGCACTTCCGCCCGGTCTGCACCTCCGTATCGGCGCAGATCTTATCAATGATCTTCCGGCTTTCGGTAAAGTCGGGGCATACCACAGTCTTGATAACCGCTCCGTCAAACGGCTCAAAGCCGCAGTCCTTTAATACATCAGTTGCCTCGGAAAGCTCCAGCTTGATCCGGAGATCCGGCTTGTCGCTTCCGAACCGTTCCATGGAATCCCGGTAAGAGATTCTGGTGAACGGAGCTTTGGAGGCACGGCTGTAGGTTCCGTATTTCTCAAATACGGGAGGCAGTACCTGCTCGATGATGGCGAACACATCCTCCTGGGACGCAAAGGCCATCTCCATATCCAGCTGATAGAACTCGCCCGGAGAACGGTCTGCTCTCGCATCCTCATCACGGAAACAGGGCGCGATCTGGAAATAGCGGTCAAAGCCGGACGCCATCAGAAGCTGCTTGAACTGCTGAGGTGCCTGGGGAAGTGCATAAAACTTTCCGGGATGATTTCTGGCCGGAACGAGATAATCTCTTGCACCCTCAGGGGAAGAACAGGTCAGAATGGGAGTCGTGATCTCAAAGAAATCCAGATCCATCATCCGGCGGCGCAGCTCTGCTACGATCCGGGAACGCATAATGATCTTATCTTTCACTGCCGGATTTCTCAGATCCAGATAACGGTATTTCAGACGGGCATTCTCGTCTGCATCCTTGGAATGGGAAATCTCAAAGGGCAGTGCGTTGTAATAGCATTTTCCGAGAACCTCGATTTTTTCGGGAACTACTTCGATCTCACCGGTAGGCAGGTCTGCATTCTTGCTGGAACGCTCTCTTACAACGCCGGTAACAGATAACGTGGATTCCTTGTTGATCCCGGAGAGCGTTTCCATCATCTCCTCGGTCTCAATGACCACCTGGGTCTCGCCGTAAAAATCACGGAGGATCAGGAATCCTAAATTCTTGCTGACACGGCGCAGATTCTCATACCAGCCCGCCAGCGTTACGGTCTCGCCTGCATTGGCAAGCCGCAGTTCGTTGCATGTATGGGTTCTTGACTGAAACATGGCTTATTTCCTTTCTGCATAAAATTCCTTGAATTCGGTGTAGCCCTCCTTGGAAAGCTGCTCCTTCTGGAATTTTTTATTCTTATTCATATTGGCAACCAGCACCTGAACGCCTGCTGCCCGTTCTTCCTTTGCTTCGGCGAGCACCTTTACCATACCCTCTACCGGCATTCCCTTTTCGATCAGATATGCCTTTCTGGGGCCCTGTTCAGGAACGGTAAAGCCCTTCTCCATGAGGATCGTGATGATCCGCTCAAACCCGATGGAGAAACCGCAGGCCGGAGTGTTCATTCCGGTAAACCGGCCGATCATCTCATCGTACCGTCCGCCGCCGGCCACAGAACCGCCAAGCTCCTCCATCTTGATTTCAAAGATGGAACCGGTGTAGTAGGACATGCCGCGTACAAGAGTCGGGTCAAAGACCAGCCTGAATTCACAGGCGGCCGCTGCCTTTACACTCTCAATAATGGTTTTCATTCCGGGGAATACGTCCGGTGCGATCACACCGTCCAGCACGCCGGTCAGGTATGCAAGGGCATCATCGCTGCCTTCCATGCCGGAAAACAGTCCCATGTATTTTTCCACAGACGCTTTTTCATAGCCGCTTTCCAGAAGCTCGGCCTCTACACCGTCCATGCCGATCTTATCCATCTTATCCAGGATAATGAACACCTGGTCATAATCCTTTTCTTCAAAGCCGCTGTATGCCGCCATAGCCTTCAATACGCGCCGGTCATTGAAGCAGACCTTGAAATCCTTAAAGCCCAGTCTGCCGAGCAGAGTCGTTGTTGCGGACATCAGCTCGATCTCCGCCAGACAGGTAGGATCACCTAAAATATCAATATCACACTGCATGAACTGACGGAAACGCCCTCTCTGGGGACGGTCTGCACGCCATACATTGCCCATCTGCAGTGCCTTGAACGGTGCCGGAAGCACCGAAGCGTTGTTGGAATAATACCGGGACAGGGGAACAGTCAGATCATAGCGCATACCGCAGTCTACCACATCCGCCTCTTCCTTCGCCTCTGCAATATGAAGCTTCTCGCCCCGCTTTAACACCTTAAAGATCAGCTTTTCATTCTCACCGCCCTGCTTGCTGGAAAGGTTTCCGATGTTTTCCATACAGGGAGTCTCGATATGAGAAAAGCCAAAGCTCTTATAGGTCTCCTGGATCAGTCCGATCACATAATCCCGCACCTGCATTTCCGCAGGAAGAATATCTTTCATGCCGGTTACCGGCTTTTTCGTCATTGCCATAGTTTTCCTCCTTTGCCCTGCGCCATACGGCTCCGGGCAGATTGTGCCGTCTTCCGGGCACTCTTTGTTTATCATACACGAACCATCTTCGCTTTTCAAGCCAAAAGTTTCCGTTTTCTGTCAATCATTTCGTCGATCCGGGTCAGATACTGGTCAATATCCTTCACATTATCGCACCGTTCGATCCTCCCGTCGGGAAATACGGCCTTTGTGGTGGAGCCGGCGCCCAGTGCCACAATGGTCTGCTTTTCTTCCATAATGAGAATGTTATAGATTCCGGCCTTTCCGGGCAGGGCATAGCCCACATTTTCAAAATTGCCTGCCATATTTTTCTGACGGTAAAGATAATACGGCTCCAGCCCCAGCCTCCGGCAGTATGCCGCCGTCAGATCCATCATCTCTTCCGTATTCTCAAACCTCATGTGTGCATACTGCTCCTTCATGGTATTGAGCCTTGCAGCCCGCTTGATGGCAAGGGAATGAACCGTAATGCTGTCCGGCGCCATAACCGTCAGCTCCTCCATGGTGCGGCGCACATCGTCCAGATTTTCCTCCGGCAGTCCCATGATCAGATCCATATTGATGTTATCCATACCGGCCTCTCTCGCCATGGCATACGCTTCCCGGATCTGCTCCGGGGTATGACGCCTTCCGATGATCTTTAAGGTCTCTGCCTTCATGGTCTGCGGATTGATGGAGATCCGCGTCACCGGATGACGCTTTAATACCTTTAATTTCTCCATGGTGATGCTGTCGGGCCGTCCTGCCTCCACCGTCCATTCCTTCACATGAGACAGATCAAAGCTTTCCTCCACCTTAGTCAGCAGCCGTTCCAGATGCTCCGGCTCCAGGGTGGTCGGCGTCCCTCCTCCGATGTAGATGCTGTCCAGGGGACGGCCGGCAAACTGAAGCCTTGTATAATCGATCTCTTTAAACAAGGCGTCCAGATACTCATCCATGCGCGGCGCCCATTTTTTTACCGGATAAGAGGTAAAGGAACAGTAAAGACAGGTGGTTGGACAAAACGGGATTCCGATATAAAGGCTGTAGCCGTTCTGATAATCCACATCCTTTAACACTTCCCGCTCCCGTTTTGCAATCTCCAGGCTCAGTGCCGTTTTTTCCGGGCTGGTGAGATAGGTCTGCTCCATATAAGAAGTAATGGCTCCGTCCGAAGCGCCCTCTTCCAGCATCGCCATGGGGATCTTGGTGGGCCGGATCCCGGTCAAGGTTCCCCAGGGAAGCGTCTTATTGGTATCCTCCGAAAGAATCCCATAGACCAGCCGCTTCACAACCGATTTTGCTTCCTTCCGGTTGGAAAAATCCACCGGTTCCACTCCGGAAAGCACCGGAGAATCTTCTCCCCGGTAAAGGCTGACCCGCACCTCCTTCTCCAGATACTCCACACGCAGGAGCCGGTCGCCGGGTTCAGACTGCATTGGCTCTTCCTCCGGCTGATGGATTTCTTTTACCTCCACCCGTGGATAAAAGGACATGGCAAGCCCCTGCACATCATATAAAAAATTTTCGTTTCCTCTAAATTCCAGATAAATCATATTTCTGCTCCCGCTTATCTAAAACGAAGTTGGGGCCAAGAATCTGACCCCAACCGATCTGTCCGTTATTCCTCATACTCTGCCAGCGGATTATACCGCTTTTCCTGGCCAATGGTTGTTGCCTCGCCATGCCCCGGATAAACCACCGTATCCTCCGGGAGCACCAGAAGCCTGTCCCGGACCGAATGGACCATCTGTGACATGGACGATGTGGGAAAATCCACCCGCCCGTAGGAACCGGCAAACAGAGTATCTCCGCTGAACAAAATCTGTTCCTCCGGAAGATAATAGCTGACACCGCCGGCCGTATGCCCCGGCGTTGCGATCACCCTGATCTGAAATTCCGCCAGGGAAAGGATCTCTCCGTCCTTCACAAATTCATCTGCATGAAGAACCACCTGGCTGCTCCAGGATGCGGAAAGATTCCAGGACGCATTTTCAAGAAGCTCCTGCTCTCCATCACCCGCATAGATCTTTATATCAAAGCGCTTCCGAAGCTCTTCGGCCGCCAGTATATGGTCAAAATGGCCATGGGTCAGCAGAATTGCGGCCGGTTTCTTTTGATTGTTCAGGAACCAGTCCCGGACAGCTGCCGCGTCATCCGCCGGATCGATGATCAGAGCCTCATCGGTCTCCCGGTTGATCAGAAAATAACAATTGGTACGCACCATGCCCAGCACGGCACTGGCGATCATTCCCTTTTTCATCAGCCTGTCGTCCTCTCAATATCCATAACGCCTTCCACCTGGCGCAGCTTTTCCACCAGACGCTGCAGCTCCTCCACACCATGGATATCAAAGCTCATGGTAATGGTTGCTGTTCCCTGCTTGCTTCTGCGGGCTGTCATGGTCGTAATATCGATCTCACGCTCCGTAAAGATCCGGGCAATATCCACACTGAGCCCGATCCGGTTATGGGCAAAAATCTTGATCTCTGTGGTATATGTCTCGGAACGATGATCATCCTCCGGTGCCTGCCATTCGGCATCGATCAGTCTTACCCGTTCCTCCTCCGGCAGATTGATGATATTGATACAGTCTGTCCGGTGAATGGAAATTCCGCGTCCTCTGGTCACAAAGCCCACGATCTCATCGCCTGGAACCGGGCTGCAGCACCGGGAGAACCGGACTGCCAGATCATGGACACCCTTTACCACAATGCCGTTTTTGCTCTTTTCCTGTACCGGCTTTTCCTTTGCCGCCACATCGCCCAGAACCTTTTCATCGGTCAGAACCTCAGACGGATTCTTCCTCTGATACTCTTCCAGAAGCTTGTTGATGACCTGGCCCTCTTTCATGCCACCGTGTCCGATGGCCGCCAGAACGGCATTCCACTCGCGGAAGCCGTACTTCATCAGAACCTTTTCCTCGTACTCCGGCTTTGCCAGACTGGGGAAATTGATTCCCTTCGCCTTACAGTATTTATCGATCAGATCCTTGCCCCGGATAATATTTTCTTCCTTATTCTGGGTCTTGAACCACTGATTGATCTTATTCTTCGCCTGAGCGCTCTTCACCGATTTCAGCCAGTCACGGCTGGGGCCCTGGGAATTCTGGGAAGTGATGATCTCGATCCGGTCACCGTTCTGGATCACATAGTCGATAGGCACCAGCTTGTCGTTGACCCTGGCTCCCACCATCTTATTGCCGACCGCACTGTGGATGCTGTAAGCGAAATCCACCGTAGTGGAACCGCTGGGCAGATTCTTCACATCTCCCTCCGGCGTAAAACAGTAAACGCTGTCTGAGAAAATGTCCAGGTCAGTCTTTAAGGAAGAAAGGAATTCTTTGTTGTCGGACATATCCTTCTGCCACTCCAGGATCTGGCGCAGCCAGCTCAGCTTCTCCTCTTCCTTCTGGGCAATGCTCTTTCCGTCCTGGCCCTCCTTGTATTTCCAGTGGGCCGCGATTCCGTACTCGGCGGTCCGGTGCATATCATACGTCCGGATCTGGATCTCAAAGGGCTGGCCGGTGCTGCTGATCAGGGTCGTATGAAGGGACTGGTACATATTGGCCTTCGGCATGGCAATGTAATCCTTGAACCGCCCGGGAATGGGCTTATACATCTCATGGATCACACCAAGCGCCGCATAACAGTCCTTCACCGTATCAACAATGATCCGCACCGCAAAAATATCATAGATCTGATCCAGAGTCTTGTTCTGGGTCACCATCTTTTTATAAATACTGAACAGATGCTTCACCCGTCCGTCGATCTGGCCCTTGATTCCGGCGTTCTCAATGTGGGTCCGCACCTCCGCCATAATATTCTGAAGAAAGCTTTCCTTGCTCATGCGCCGCAGGGAGATCTTTTCCTTCAGATCCCGGTAAACCTCCGGCTCCAGATATTTTAAGGACAGATCATCCAGCTCGATCTTCACCTTGGAAATACCGAGACGGTCCGCGATGGGCGCGTAGATTTCCATGGTCTCCCTGGCTTTTTCCTTCTGCTTCTCCGGCTTCATATACTGGAGCGTCCGCATATTATGAAGACGGTCGGCCAGCTTGATCAGGATCACCCGGATATCCTTTGCCATGGCAAGGAACATTTTCCGCAGGTTCTCCGCCTGGATCTCCACCTTGTCCGCCGACCAGGATAACTGGGTCAGCTTGGTGACGCCATCCACCAGCAGGGCGACCTCCTCGCCAAACGTGGCTTTCATCTCATCGATGGTCATTACCGTATCTTCCACCACATCGTGGAGGATTCCGGCGATGATGGATTCCTTGTCCAGCTCCAGCTGTGCCAGGATGATCGCCACGCTTAACGGGTGGACAATATACGGCTCCCCGGACTTCCGAAGTTGTCCTTTATGGGCAGAATCAGCAATCTCATACGCCTTCTGCACCATGGTCAGATCATCGGAGGGGTGATATTTTTTTATGGAATCGATCAGGATCTCGAATAATTCTTCCGGGGTCGTAGCCGTCAGCTTCGTATCGCCGCCTGCCATGATCCGCTTCTTTTCCCCGTCTGCGGAAGGCAGTACCTCCTCCACAGGCTTCAGCGCACCGTCATCCAGTTCCAGCGAAACGCCTGTCCCGTAGCCCCGTTCTTCCTCAAAAATATGCTCTGTCATAATCACTCACACCTCTGATCTCATTTTACCCGCTGTCACGGCAGCAGCTTCTTTCTTCCGCATTCCCAGACGCTGCTCCCGTTTTATCGCGAAAGCATTTTGCTGATGGCATAGACATCTTCGTTGATGTCCTTCTGCATGGCAAGAGCTTCATAAAGATCATAATCCACAAACTCGCCGCCTCTCCAGCCAACAACCCGGTTGCTCTTTCCTTCCGCCAAGAGATCCACGGCCCGCGCCCCCATGATGGACGCATAGACACGATCCTTGCAGGTGGGCATGCCGCCTCGCTGCATATAGCCCAGGATCGATGCTCTCGTCTCGATTCCGGTGGCTGCCTCGATGCGCTTTGCCATGCTGGTCGAATGGCCGATCCCCTCGGCATTGATGATGATATGATGCTTTTTGCCCTTTTTCCGATGTTCAATAATATGGTTGATAATGGTCTGCTCGTTGCAGTCATACCGCTCCGGGATCAGAATATCCTCGGCGCCGTTGGCGATTCCGCACCACAGGGCGATGTATCCGGCGTTACGTCCCATAACCTCAATGATACTGCACCGCTCATGGGAGGTCGAAGTATCACGGATCTTATCAATGGCCTCCATGGCCGTATTCACAGCCGTATCAAAACCGATGGTATAATCCGTGCAGGCGATATCCAGGTCGATGGTTCCCGGCAGTCCCACGGTATTGATCCCATGCTCCGCCAGTTTTCCGGCACCACGGTAGGAACCGTCTCCGCCGATGACCACCAGGCCCTCGATCCCATGCTTTCTGCAGACCTCAGCGCCCTTGGCCTGTCCCTCTTCCGTCCGGAACTCCTCACAGCGGGCCGTATAGAGGACCGTACCGCCTCTCTGGACAATTTCCGATACGCTCCGGCTGTTCATGTCCACGATCTCTTCATTTAAAAGTCCGGCATACCCTCTCTGGATTCCCTTTACGTTCATTCCCTTGGAAATAGCAGTCCGGACAACGGCGCGGATCGCCGCATTCATTCCGGGTGCATCGCCGCCGCTGGTCAGTACACCGATCGTATTGATTTTATTTGCCATACTAGTTTCCTCCAGATCACAATGGTCATTGCTGTGCCGGGGCAAAAGGTCTCCTGTCACCTGACACTATTTACAGTCAATTATATTGGATTGCCCTCTTGTTTTCAATAGCCTTTTCTACAACTTTTACATTCTCTTCCCCATATTTTGCGGTTAATTTACCTAAAAGAGCCGCGTCTGCCTTGACACTGTCCCGCAGTCCGAGGAATTTCTTGGCCCGTTCTTTCTTCAAATAGATCACCACCTGATCCGGCCCGTCGCTGTCGGAGATCAGTCCGCGAAACTCCTGCTCCGCCGAAAACCAGCTTTGTTTATCCGGAAACTGGATCCACAGCTCCTTCGGGACCGCATCAAACGGGATCAGTCTCTCACAGACCAGACGCCCCTTTGGCTCATCGCCCAGGGATACTTTTCCATAGACAAATACCTTGCTGTCCTCATTTAATACTGCGCGGCCTGCCTCGTAATCTCTGGGGAACACGATAACCTCCACCGTCCCGACCATGTCCTCAATGGTAACAAATGCCATCAGCTGGTTATGTTTTGTAGTCTTCACCGTTTTTGCGGTAATCATACCGCCGATGGTGACCTTCTGGCCATCCCGCACATTCGCCTCCCCGGTCTCATCGTCCACATTGAAATCAATGGTCCTTGCTGTGGCATTCTTTTCCCAGATCTGCCGGTACTGCTCCATGGGATGGCCGCTCAGATAGATTCCGAGGACTTCTTTTTCATAGGCAAGAAGCTCTTCCTTCTCATACTCGCCCACATCCTGGAATCCAACCTCATACGTTTTCCGCTCCTCCTCACCCATAAGGTCAAAGAGACTCATCTGTCCGGCAATGTCCAGCTTCTTTTCCTGATTTTTCTGCTCCACCAGTTCCATGGATGCCAGCATTTTCTGCTTTCTTGTTCCCGGCAGGCAGTCCAGCGCACCGGACTTGATAAAGTTTTCCAGGCTTCTCCGGTTGATCTCTTTGTTTGTCAGACGATAGATAAAATCCTTCAGATCCTTATAGGGACCGAATTCTTCCCGGTTGCGGACGATCGCATCGATAACATTTTTTCCGATGCTTTTAATCGCCGAAAGCCCATAGCGGATGGCTCCTCCGGAAACCGAAAATCCGGCATAGCCCTCATTGATGTCCGGCGGCAGAAGTTCAATTCCCATGCTGCGGCAGACCATGATGTATTCCGAAACCTTGGAAGAGTTGTCGATCACCGAGGTCATCAGCGCCGCCATGAATTCCACCGGATAATAATGCTTTAAGTAGGCCGTCTGATAAGCCACCACCGCATAGGAAACCGCGTGGGATTTGTTGAACGCATAGTTTGCAAAATCCATCATCTCATCAAAGATCTTATTGGCCGTTGCTTCATCCACCCCGTTTGCCAGACAGCCGGGAACGCCTTCCTCCTCATTACCGTAAACGAAGTTTTTCCGTTCCTTCTCCATGACAGAGGCTTTTTTCTTTGCCATGGCACGGCGCACCAGGTCACTCCGGCCCAGACTGTACCCCGCCAGATCCCGGACGATCTGCATAACCTGCTCCTGATACACAATACAGCCATATGTGGCTTCCAGGATCGGCTTTAACTGAGGACAGGAATAAGTTACCTGATCCGGGTGGTTCTTTCCGCGGATATACTGGGGAATGAAATCCATGGGGCCCGGACGGTACAGGGCGATCCCGGCGATAACATCCTCCAGATTATGAGGCTGCAGTTCCTTCATAAAAGCCTTCATGCCGGAGCTTTCCAGCTGGAACACACCCTCGCATTTTCCGGTGCAGAGGGAATCATACACTGCCTTATCATCAAAATCGATATGGTTCACATCGAGCGGAATTCCACGCTCCTTCTCTACCAGACGCTCTGTGTTCTGGATCACCGACAAGGTACGAAGCCCCAGAAAGTCCATTTTCAGAAGCCCCAGCTCTTCCAGGGTCGGTGCCGGGAACTGGGTCGTAATGGTACCGTCTGCCGCACGGGACAGGGGAACAAACTCCACTGCCGGCTTCTGACAGATCATAACACCTGCCGCATGCGTGGAGGTATGGCGCGGCAGCCCCTCCAGACGGCGGGACATATCGATCAGATAATGAACCTGGTCATTGGTGTTGTATATTTCCCTGAGATCCGGACTTTTCAGTGCTTCGTCCAGGCTGATATTCATCTCCTTGGGAACCATCTTTGCCACCTGGTCGCAGAGCGCGTAGGGAAGATCCAGCACACGTCCCACATCGCGAATCACACCGCGGGCCGCCAGCGTACCGAAGGTCACGATCTGGACCACCTGATCCTTCCCATATTTGTCAATGACATAATCGATGACCTCCTGGCGCCGTTCAAAGCCAAAGTCCACATCGATATCAGGCATGGACACACGCTCCGGATTCAGGAACCGTTCAAAGAGCAGATTGTACCTGATGGGATCGATGCTGGTGATCCCAAGACTGTAGGAAACCAGGCTGCCCGCCGCAGAGCCACGCCCCGGTCCCACAATAATGTCATGCTCTCTGGCGTAATGGATAAAATCCCATACGATCAGAAAATAATCCACATAACCCATGGTGCGGATCACTGCCAGCTCGTATTTCAGCCGCCGCTTTAAGGTTCCGTCATCATTTGGATAACGTTCCTCCAGCCCGGCAAGACATAACTCATTTAAATAATCCCAGGCGGTTTTTCCATCGGGCACATCGAACTTCGGCAGCTTCGTTACCCCGAATTCGATCTCTACCTCACACCGTTCGGCAATCTTATGGGTATTTTCAATGGCCTCCGGCGCATAGGGGAAAAGACTGCGCATCTCTTCCTCGGATTTGCAGTAAAACTGGCCCCCCTCATAGCGCATACGGTTGGTATCACTGACCTTTTTCCCCGTCTGGATACAGAGCAGGATGTCATGTGCCTCCACATCGGATGCATAGGTATAATGGATATCATTTGTCGCTACCAGCTCGATCCCCAGCTCCTGCGACATGCGGACAAGCTGCGGATTTACCAGACGCTGCTCCGGAATCCCATGATCCTGCAGCTCCAGGAAGAAATTTCCCTTCCCGAAGATTCCTTCCAGCCGTCTTGCCACCTGACATGCTTCCTCATACATACCGCGGATCAGATTTTTCGGAATTTCCCCGGCCAGACAGGCGCTTAACGCAATGATCCCTTCATGGTACCTTTCCAGCAACTCATAATCCACCCGTGGTTTATAATAAAAGCCATCCACAAATCCCATGGATACCAGCTTTATCAGGTTGGAATATCCCGTATTATTTTCTGCCAGAAGAACCAGATGATAATACCGGTCCTCGGAGTTCGCCCCCTCCTTTTCAAAGCGGGAGCCGGTTGTCACATAGATCTCGCAGCCGATGATGGGGCGGATCCCCGCAGCCTTCGCCGCCCGGTAAAAATCTACGACGCCATACATAACGCCATGGTCAGTGATCGCCAGGCTGTCCATGCCAAGCTCCTTCGCCTGCGCCACAAGCTCCCCGATCTTACTGGAGCCGTCCAGCAGACTGTATTCTGTATGGACATGAAGATGTGTAAACGCCACTTCGGTTCCTCCTTCTGTATAACAAATGGAAAAAAGGATCCTGCGAAGCAGGATCCTCTCACTCTCTGCGTTTCGTCTCTCAGACTTTACGCCTCACTCTTTAAATAATGTTCGATGGCTTCCATGGCGTTCGCTTCATCTGCGCCGTCTGCGGAGACCGTAACAGCCTCACCATTTCCAAGTCCCAGAGACATCATTCCCATAATACTCTTGGCATTGACTTTTCTGGAATCATCCTCGATATATATGCTGCTGTCATACTGGCTTGCAACCTGTACTAACATTGCAACCGGGCGGGCCGCCAGGCCTGCCGGAAGACCAATGGTAATTCTCCGTGTAATCATAATTCTTCCTCCTCGTGTTCCCTTAACTGTGCCGCGATCTCCCGGAGCTTCCGAAGCCTGTGGTTCACACCGGATTTTCCCACCGGCGGATCCAGGGAATCTCCCAGTTCCTTTAACGTAGCGTCCGGCTGTTCCAGCCGGGCAAGGGCAATCTCCTCCAGTCCGGCAGGCAGTCTGTCAAAGCCCACCCGATCCCGGATATACAGAATATCGTTAATCTGCTCCACTGCTGCAGATACCGTTTTGTTGATATTGGCTGTCTCACAATTCACCTTTCGGTTTACTGTTCCACGCATTTCCTTCAGGATCCTGACATTCTCCAGATTCATGAGCGCCACATGAGCTTCCATGATCCCGAGCATATCAACGATCTGGCTTCCCTCTTTGATATAAACCACATGGTAGCGCTTCCGGAGTACCGTTTTCGCTTCCACCTCAAAGGCTGCCATCAGCTTCACCAGCTGATCGGCCTTCGCCTGATCTGCGCATACAATTTCCAGATGATAGGACTTTTCCGGGTTACTGATGGAACCTCCGGCAAGAAATGCACCGCGGATAAACGCCCGCTTACAGCAGGAATTCTGAACCACCATGGCACTGATCCAATCCTCTCTCGGATCCTCTTCTCCTTTTTCGTTCAGGAGCTTCATCGCCTGCAGCACACGAAGCGCTGCCTCCGGATCCTGAACCTCCATCAGATGAACCTCTCCACGGACCGACACCGCAGGCATAATTCCGAATCCACGCCGCAGAAGCGCCGCAAATGTACTGGCAACTGCCGGATTCTCGATCCTGGCTCTGATCCCGATCCCGCCGGATCCGGTGCGGACAGACTGACCGCACATACGGAAGATTGCCGCCGCTTCCGCGATCTGACAATGCCTCGCCACTGGAATATGACGGGACAGCTCTTCCTTTACCTCTGATGAAAAAGACATGCATTCACCTCAAAACACTTCCAGTTATAACATTTACCTTCTGTCTTGTCAACCGAAATCCCCCAGGAGCCGTACCTCCAGTTCCAGGGTCACTCCGAATTTTTCTTTTACGATCTCTTTTACCAGACGGCATAATTCCCAGATATCCGCCGCCGTCGCACCGCCTCTGTTGACCACAAAGCCACAGTGTTTTTCCGAAACACAGGCGCCGCCCACGGCAAATCCGCTCAGTCCTGCGTCCATGATGAGTTTTCCGGCAAAATATCCCTCCGGCCGCTTAAAGGTACTTCCGGCGCTGGGATATTCCAGAGGCTGCTTCTCCCGGCGCTTCGCTGCCAGCTCCTCCATGGTCTTTTTGATCTCTGCTTTGTCTCCCGGCTGTAAATCCAGTTCTGCGCCAAGAGCCAGATACCCTTCCCGCAGGATCGCACTGGTGCGATAGCCGAACTGCAACTCTGTAAGAGAAAGACGCCGTTCCTCCCCGGTTTTCGTCAAGATCGAGGCATTCTTCACCACCTGGGCCATCTCACCGCCGTAGGCGCCCGCGTTCATGACCAGTGCTCCGCCCAGCGTTCCGGGAATCCCGGACGCGAATTCCAGTCCGGTAAGCCCCGCTTCCATGGCCGCCTGTGCCAGCCTTGCAAGAGTCACACCGGCTCCTGCCGTGATCGTTGTTCCCTCGATGGAAAGCTCCGCCATCGGCCGACCGATATGAACGATCACCCCACGATAGCCACTGTCGCTGACCAGCAGATTACTACCGTTTCCGAGGATAAAAAACGGTATGGCTTCTTCCCTGCAGAGAGCCAGGACTGCCTTTAATTCTCTGCTGTTTTCCGGCGTTACAAAATAATCTGCCGCACCTCCCACCTGGAAGGTGGTGTGGCGTTTCATGGGTTCCTCTGTTTTTACGTTGGCAGAAGCAGCCTTCAGCCGCGCCAGAAACTCTTCTTTTTTACTCATCATCGTCCTCATCCTGTCCCTGCATCAGCTTACGCTGTACGCGGTTATAAAGCTCCTGAGCCGCATTATAGCCCATCTTCTTCTGACGGTAGTTGACCGCCGCCGATTCTACGATCACCGCCAGGTTCCGGCCCGGACGAATGGGGATATTATGGCAGACCACCTTGTTTCCAAGGAATTCTGTATACTGTTCGTCCAGTCCCATGCGGTCATATTCTTTATCCTTATCCCAATCCTCCAGGTTGATCACCATATCGATGTTCTGGGTGTTCTTTACGCTCTCTGCGCCGAACAGTGCCTTTACATCCAGAATTCCGATCCCTCGCAGCTCGATCATGTGACGGGTAATATCCGGTGCCGTTCCGACAAGAGTCGCATCACTGACCTTCCGGATCTCCACCACATCATCCGTCACCAGACGATGGCCACGCTTGATCAGCTCCAGAGCAGCCTCGCTCTTTCCGATTCCGCTCTCTCCCATGATCAGAACGCCTTCGCCGAATACATCGACTAATACGCCGTGAATACTGATGGTCGGAGCCAGCTCCACCTTCAGCCAGCGGATCACCTCTGCCATCAGATCTGAGGTTGTTTTTCCGGTGGACAGAAGCGGTACACCATACTGGACGGCAAGAGCCTTCACATCCTCATCGGGCATCAGATTCCGTGCATATACGATACAGGGAATCTTTCTCTTAAAGATCTCCTCATAAACATGAAGCTTTGCATCCTGGCACATGGAAGCTGTATACGCATATTCCACATTTCCGATGATCTGAACTCTGTCGTTACTGAAATGGTCAAAAAATCCGGCAAGCTGAAGCGCCGGGCGGTTGATCTCCGGATGGGCGATCTTGATCTTTGAATAATCAATCTCCGGTGTCAGATTTTCCAGTTTCATTTTATCGATCAGTTTTTTTAACTTTACCACTGCTGTTGTCCGCATAATACCTCCCTTTACCTGAATCTGCCTGGTTTTACCTGCTCTAATCCTAGCACAGGAGCCCCGGAATCGCAAGATAATTCGGCTCTTCCCAATCTGTTACGGAGCCGTTCTGCGAAAATCCTGTTCCGGATCCGCTGCTCCCATCTTCTGTTTAGGAATTCTCCTGTGCGTTTTCCGCCGTCCGGTGCAGAAACTCCCAGACCGACCGTGCCGAAGCCCGGTTCATTTCCGGGATTTCCGCCAGCTCCTCCTCCGTGGCCTCCTTCAACCGTTCCATGGTCCCGTAGCTTCTCATAAGAGCCTTTCTCCTGGCCGGTCCCACACCGGGAATATCCTCCAGAACCGAATGTACCTGATCCTTTCCACGCAGGCTCCGGTGATACTCAATGGCAAACCGATGGGCCTCATCCTGAATCCTGGTGATCAGACGGAAGCCCTCGCTGTGCCGGTCGATGGGCAGCTCCTCCCCATGGAAATAAAGCCCCCTTGTCCTGTGATTATCATCCTTCACCATGCCGCAGACCGGAATAGACAGTCCCAGCCGGGAAAGCACCTCCTCGGCCACAGACACCTGTCCCCTTCCGCCGTCCATCATCAGTATGTCCGGAAACCGATCGAAGCCCCGGCCTTCCCGCTGTCCCAGTCTGGCTTCCTTTCCATGCGTAAATCTTCTGGTCAGTACCTCCTCCATGGACGCATAGTCATTTGGCCCCTCCACAGTCTTAATCCGGAATTTCCGGTAATCGGCCCGTTTGGGCTGTCCGTACTCATAGACTACCATGGATCCCACCGATTGAAACCCGCTGATATTGGAAATATCAAAGGCCTCCATCCGCACCAGACCGGAAAGTCCCAGAAGCTCTTCCAGCTCTTTGACCGCACCGATGGTTCGTTTTTCCTCTCGTTTTATTTTTTCCCGGTCCTGCCGTAAAATAATAGTGGCATTTTTTTCCGCCATTTCCATTAAACGGGCTTTTTCGCCCTTCTGCGGAACACGGATCACCACCTTCTGGCCACGCTTGCCTGTCAGCCACCGCTCCAGGAGCTCCTGTTCCCCCTCCTCCACTTCATGCTGAAGAAGAAGCATTCCCGGAATAAACGGCGTTCCCGCATAAAACTGCTTGATAAACTGGCTCATAAGCTGCGCCGGGCCGTCTCCCTGCCCCAGCGTCAGATGGAAATTGTCCCGTCCGATGAGCTTTCCTTCCCGCATAAAAAAGATCTGAACCACCGCATCTGCGCCGTCAACTGCATATGCAATGATATCCCGATCCTCGTTGGAATCCTCCGTGATCTTCTGACTCTGAGCGACCTTCCGGACACTGAACAGCAGATCCCGCACGCCTGCCGCTGTCTCAAAATCCATCTGCTCTGCCGCTTCATTCATCTGGTTTTCCAGCCGATCCAGAATGGTTTCATAGTGGCCTCCCAGGAAATCCAGTACCTGATCGATGGATTTTTTGTAGTCTGCCTCGCTGATATAACCCTGACAGGGAGCATCACACTGATGGATATGGTAGTTAAGGCAGGGACGCCCCTTTCCGATATCCTCCGGCAGGCGCCGTCTGCATGTTCGAATCTTATAGAGTTTATGAATCAGTCCGATGCTGTCCTTCACCGCACCCGCACTGGTGTAAGGGCCGAAGTACCGGGATTTGTCCTTTTTCATATCTCTGGAAAACAGTACCCGCGGAAAGGCTTCTCCCACCGTCACCTTGATATAAGGATAGGTTTTGTCATCCTTCAGCATGGTATTATAACGTGGCTGATGCTCCTTGATCAGATTACATTCCAGTACAAGCGCTTCCAGTTCTGAATCCGTCACAATATATTCAAACCGGGCGATCCGCGATACCATCTGGTTGATCTTTGCCGTCTTGTTCCGGCTGCTCTGAAAATACTGGCGCACCCGGTTTTTCAGGCTGATGGCCTTTCCCACATAGATAATCTCATCCTTTTCATCGTGCATGAGATACACACCGGGTTTTCCCGGAAGCTTTTTCAGTTCCTCTTCTATATTAAATGCCATAGAATGCTCCTGATATGTCATAAAAGGCGGCGCACCCGGCACCGCCCTTTCCAACGCCGGTCCACCATTCTGGTATCAGCGGAGAGGCTGCTTCTCTGTGATCGTTTCTGTCCTGTTACTTTACTTCTGTCGGTTCAGCTCCTCTGCTTTCCGTCTCACAGCTCGATACCTCCGCATCACTGTTTTCTGAGGGAGCAGACTCGCTCTGTCTTCCTTCGGCCGGCTGGCTGTCCTGTGCTTCCGCACCGGCGTCCTCTGCGTTCTCTGCCTCGCCGTCTGCCTTCTGTCCATTCTTGATCTCATGGAAGATCTTCATAAACTCAGCTCCGGTGATAGTCTCTTTCTTAATTAAGAACGCTGCGATCTGATCCAGAGCCTCCCGGTTCTCAGATAACAGGCGAAGTGCCTCCTTATGAGCCTCGTCCAGCATTTCCTTTACTTCTCCGTCGATATCCGCCGCTGTCACATCGGAACAGTTGAGTACGGCTCTTCCGTCCAGATATTTATTCTCGATGGATTCCAGACCCATAAGACCAAACTTCTTCGACATGCCGTACTGGGTCACCATGGCTCTCGCCACCTGGGTCGCCCGCTCAATATCATTGGACGCACCGGTGGTCACGGTATCA
>CAKRJM010000014.1 GCA_934351765.1 uncultured Lachnospiraceae bacterium
GGTAGATAAGCATTCATGCGTTTGTCGTGATCAGGGATCACAGATTTGTTTACATAACATGCGTCGTCTGTTATAATATGAGAAAGGAGGTGTTTTATATGTTACTGTCAAACACAGAAAATATCGGAAGACCTTATGAAGTATTGTCACTTGTTACGGGCTGCAGTGTTCTCTGTAAGAATATTGGCCGTGATATTGGTTCAAGCTTCAAGAACCTTGTGGGAGGTGAGATGAAGGCGTACGCAGAGATGCTTGACAATTCTCAGGTGCTGGCTGTTCAGAAGATGATGGCAAGAGCAGAAAGCATGGGAGCAGATGCAGTTGTAAATATCCGGTTTTCAAGCTCCAGTATTGTTCAGGGCGGAGCAGAGATTCTTGCCAGCGGAACGGCAGTGAAATTTAAATAGGCAGAGTACAGTAAAAACGAATGGTGTGAAACGAAAACGGATAGAAGCGTAAAGACAGGAACAGAGAAATAGGAACAGAAGAATAGGACCAAAACAGAATAGAAACAGAAATGACAAGGCTGTCAGCGCAGGAAACTGCACTGTGGCCTTTTATTGTTTTCAGAAAGACAAAATCTATACTTTTTTTGAAAATTGTGGTAGGATAAAAAGCAAATTTGTTTTAATTCGGAGCCAGGACAAAGGAAGAGGGAAATCAGTATGAAAAGGAGAGGCGTGTATGTTGCAGACAATTGAGAAAATCAACAGTGTGGTGAATAATTTTGTTTGGGGCGTTCCGGCAATGGCCTGTATTATCATTGTAGGCCTTTATCTGAGTGTCCGGACCAGGTTTATCCAGATACGGAAGCTTGGCTATGCCTTTAAGGAAACACTGGGGAAGGTATTTCACAAGAAGGAAGCAGCTGTTGGGGCCATGACGCCATTTCAGGCAGTCTGTACGGCGCTGGCGGCAACTGTGGGAACGGGAAATATTGCCGGTGTAGCAGGTGCGATTGCCATTGGCGGACCAGGTGCGGTATTCTGGATGTGGATGTCGGCACTGCTTGGTATGTGCACGAAGTTCGCGGAAGTAACGCTGGCAGTTCATTATCGTGAAAAAAATACGAAGGGTGACTGGGTCGGCGGCCCCATGTATTACATAAAGAACGGACTTGGAAAGAATTGGAAGTGGCTGGCGGTAACCTTTTCAATCCTCGGCGTACTGACTGTGTTCGGAACCGGAAATGCGACCCAGGTAAATACGATTACAACAGCCATTAATTCGGCATTGCTGAATTATGGAGTGATCGGTCAGAATTCGGTAGCAACGTCGAATCTGATTATCGGAATTGTGATCACAGTACTGGTGGCAGTCATCCTGCTGGGCGGAATCAAGCGGATCGGTAAGGTAACAGAGCGCCTTGTTCCGTTTATGGCGCTGCTTTATATCCTTTTGGGAATCGGCGTAATTGTGATCCACATCAATCGTGTACCGATGGTGTTTGCACAGATTTTTGAGTGTGCGTTCAGCCCCCGGGCGATTACCGGAGGAGCGGTCGGCGGTATGTTCATGGCCATGAAAAAGGGCTTTTCCAGAGGGATCTTTTCCAACGAGGCAGGTCTTGGTACCGGCTCCATCGCCCATGCCTGTGCTGATACGGATGAAGCGGTTCATCAGGGATTATTCGGAATCTTTGAAGTATTTATGGATACCATTGTGATCTGTACGATGACAGCACTGGTTATTTTGTGCAGTGGCGTGACCGTTAACTACGGAGCGGCAGCAGGTGCAGAGCTGACCATCAGCGGCTTTACGTCAACATATGGAAACTGGGTGTCGATTTTTACCGCTGTGGCAATGTGCTGCTTTGCTTTCTCTACGATTTTGGGCTGGGGACTTTATGGAACCCGGTGTCTGGAGTTTTTGGCGGGATCGAAGATGAACAAGCCCTTTATGGTAGTTTATGCACTGGTGGCGCTGCTTGGAGCAACCATGGATCTGGGGCTGTTATGGAATATTGCCGAGACCTTTAATGGCCTTATGGCGATTCCCAACCTGATTGCATTGTTCTTACTGGGAGGAACCGTTGTAAAGCTGGTAAAAGAGTACATGGCGAAAGAAAGATAATCGTACAGAGTATTTATATATAGAAGAAAGGACAACAGGATGGCAGTACGGCTGATTGCGCTGGATCTGGACGGGACAGCGCTTCGGGAGCACAGGGAGATGACGAAGCGGACGCGGGAGGCAATCCTGGCGGCACTGGATGCCGGGATTCTGGTGGTTCCGTCCACCGGGCGATCTTACCGGGATATTCCGGGGGAAGTCAGGAATATTCCGGGGATTCCGTATTTTCTGACCTCCAACGGAGCCAGGGTGCTGGAAGGAGATCCGGAAGCGTCAGCAGAGACTCTGCCATCCAGTGTCTATACGGATCTGATTCCATGGGAACGGGCGGAGCAGGCACTGCGGATCCTGGAGGAGTACGATGTGCAGCCGTCGGTTCATATGTGCGGGTTAAGCGTGAACTTAAAGACGGCGGATCCCCGTGTTATTGCCAGGTATGGGAATACGGATTATTTTACGAGGAACAGTGCCGATAATCTGGCGGAGCATGTGCGGGAGAAGCGGATCGGAGTGGAAAAGATTTTTGCAATCCTGTTCCGGGACGAGGCAAAAGAAGAAATTTTACAACGGATGGAGGCAATTTATCCCTTTGCAGTGTCGGCATCGGGAGCTGATAACCTTGAACTGAACAGTCAGACGGCCGATAAGGGGCGGGCGCTGGGAGAACTGGCGCGGTTCCTTGGGATCAGCCGGGCGGATACAGCGGTTATCGGTGACAGCATCAACGATCAGACGATGTTTCAGTTTGGCGGTCATCGGATCGCCATGGGGAATGCAGATGTTTCGATTAAGAAAATGGCACAGTATACGGCGCCCTCCTGTGAGGAGGATGGCGCGGCGTATGCGATGGAACGGCTGATCCGGGGCGAATGGTAAGAGGAGACTGTTTTAGGAGACTGCATTGACAGTCTCCTTGCTGTTTTCAGAGAAAATCCGGAGAACTGACCGGAATAAAAAGAAATTTTGACAGTTTTTTTATAGTTTGTTTTTTTAAAGGACTTGACATTGCAGAAAAAGGGAAGTACAATAGGCAACACGATAAGGAACAAAAACAAATGTCTTTCAGGGAAAGACAACGAGGAGGAATTATTATGAAAAGAAGAGGTTTGTGTCTTGTACTTGCTGCGGTCATGGCAATGACAGCAATGGCAGGCTGCGGCGGAAAGAAGAGTTCGTCCAGCGGAGATACGTTTAAGATTGGCGGACAGGGTCCGACAACCGGAAATGCTGCTATTTACGGAAATGCTGTAAAGAACGGCATGGAGCTGGCTGCAAACGAGATCAACGCGGCAGGCGGAATCAACGGCAAGCAGGTCGAGATCAAATTCGAGGATGATGAGGCAGATGCTGAGAAGGCAGTCAATGCCTACAATAATTTAAAGGACTGGGGTATGCAGGTTCTGGTCGGACCGACAACCTCCGGAGCATGCGAGGCAGTCGTAACCAAAACAAAGGAAGCCGGTATGTTCCAGCTTACACCTTCTGCAACATCCTTAAATTCTATTAAAGAAGATAATGCATACCGTATGTGTTTCTCTGACCCGGCACAGGGTACTGTAGCAGCACAGTACATCGCAGCAAATAATCTGGCAAAGAAGATCGCAGTGATCTACGACAGCGGCGATGCTTACTCCAGCGGTATTTATGAGAACTTCGCAAAGGAAGCTCCCAATCAGGGCCTTGAGATCGTAGCGGCTGAGTCCTTTACCTCCGAGAGCAACAAGGACTTCTCCGTACAGCTTCAGAAAGCGAAAGACGGCGGCGCAGATATGGTATTCCTGCCGATCTACTACACCGAGGCTTCTCTGATCCTTGCAAAGGCAAAGGAAATGAATTTCGCTCCCACATTCTTCGGATGTGACGGTATGGACGGAATCCTGACACTGGAAAACTTCGATACTTCTCTTGCAGAGGGACTGATGTTAATGACTCCTTTCTCCGCAGAGGCAGAGGACGAGAAGACCCAGAACTTTGTAAAGACTTACAAAGAAAAATATGGTGATACCCCGAATCAGTTCGCAGCAGATGCTTATGACTGCATGTATGTGATCAAGGAAGCGGCCGAGAAGGAAAATGTAACGCCGGATATGAGCGTTTCCGATCTTTGTGAAGCATTGAAGAAAGGCATGAGCGAGCTTAAATATACTGGTCTGACTGGTAAGGATATTACCTGGGGTACAGACGGCGAGCCTACCAAGGAGCCCATTGCGGTTAAGATCGAAAATGGTGCTTATGTATTTATGTAACAGGTAAAAAAGGCAGGGTGTCCCGAGGGATTGGGACACCCTTTTGTCTATGAAAGGGCTGGTGGAGATCCAATGAGTTTTTTATCCTATTTAATCAACGGAGTGAGCCTGGGAAGTGTGTATGCGATTATCGCGCTGGGCTACACCATGGTATATGGCATTGCGAAAATGTTGAATTTTGCCCATGGTGATATTATTATGGTGGGCAGTTTTGCGGCATACATTGCCATGATCAGTGCAGGGGTCTCCCCCATTGTAAGCGTACTTCTGGCAATGGTCATCTGTACGGTTCTGGGTCTCCTCATTGAACGGATCGCATATAAGCCGCTCCGGAGTGCACCGTCTCTGGCTGTTCTGATCACTGCCATCGGTGTGAGCTATTTCCTGCAGAATATGGCGCTTCTGGTATTTGGATCGGATACAAAGACCTTCCCCAATGTGGTTTCCTTCGGCGGAATCAGTCTGGCGGGCGGAAGCCTTCAGATCTCCGGTGTGACCATTGTGACGGTTGCAGCCTGTATTGTGATCGTCGTGGGACTGAGCCTGTTCATCAACAAATCCAAGGCCGGCCAGGCCATGCTGGCGGTTTCCGAGGACCGTGGGGCAGCCCAGCTTATGGGAATCAATGTCAATAAGACCATTGCATTAACCTTTGCCATCGGCTCTGCACTGGCGGCGGTAGCAGGCGTTTTGCTCTGTTCGGCGTATCCGGCACTGAATCCTTATACGGGCGCCATGCCTGGCATCAAGGCATTCGTGGCAGCCGTATTCGGTGGGATCGGCTCTATTCCGGGAGCGATGATCGGCGGAATCCTTCTTGGTATCATTGAAATTCTGGCGAAAGCTTACATTTCCTCCCAGCTTGCAGACGCGATCGTGTTTGCAGTGCTGATTGTGATCCTGTTGGTAAAGCCTACCGGAATCTTCGGCAAGAAGATCCAGGAAAAGGTATAAGGAGGACTGGAAATGAAGCAGATGAAGCAAATGCAGAAAACAACAAAATATAATTTCTCTATTTATGCCATGGTGATCATCTTTGCCATTGTGATGCAGTTGATGTCCGCCCTGGGAATGCTGTCCAGCCTTTTAGAGGGACTGCTGGTTCCCATGACAGCGTACATGATCCTGGCAGTTTCTCTGAATCTGGTAGTTGGAATTCTTGGGAATTTAAGTCTCGGACATGCAGGCTTTATGTGTGTCGGCGCCTTTTCCAGTGCATTTTTCTCCAAGCTGGCGGAGGGAGCCATGCCTGACGGCCTGCGGTTTTTCCTGGCGTTACTGATCGGCGTCATTGTGGCCGGTATTTTCGGAATCCTTATTGGAATCCCGGTACTGAGACTGCGCGGCGATTATCTGGCCATCGTAACACTGGCATTCGGCGAGATCATTAAAAACGTGATCAATGCCATGTATGTCGGTGTGGACGGAAGTGGGTTCCATTTTTCGTTAAAGGATTCGGTTTCCCTGAATCTGGATTCCACCGGCGAGGTCATCGTCAACGGAGCCCAGGGGATCAACGGAACGCCTCATGATTCTTCATTCATCATCGGGATCCTGCTGTTATTGCTGACTCTGGTTATCATTCTGAACCTGATCAATTCCAGAGGCGGACGCGCGATCATGGCGATCCGTGACGACCGGATCGCAGCGGAATCGGTGGGAATCAATATTACAAAATACAAGATGATGGCATTTGCCATGTCGGCAGCCATTGCCGGAGCAGCAGGTGTGCTTTATGCCCATAACCTGTCCTCCCTGGTGGCATCGCCCAAGAACTTCGGTTACAATATGTCCATCATGATCCTGGTTTATGTGGTTCTCGGAGGAATCGGAAATATGAGAGGTTCCCTGATCGCGGCAGTTGTCCTGACGCTGATCCCGGAGCTTCTGCGAGGCCTGTCCAACTATCGTATGCTGATCTACTCCATTATCCTGATCGTGGTTATGATCTTTAACTGGAGCAAGGGCGGCAGGGAATTCAAGGAAAAGCTGGCAGTGAAGCTGCGTAACGTGTTCCGTTCCAAGAGAAAGGAGGCCAGGTAAGATGGCGTTATTAGAGGTTAAAAATCTCGGCATTTCGTTCGGCGGCCTCCGTGCGGTCAATGCCTTTGAGATCCAGATCGAAAAAGGCCAGCTTTATGGACTGATCGGTCCCAACGGCGCAGGAAAGACCACCGTGTTCAATCTGCTGACCGGTGTGTATAAGCCAACAGAGGGAATTATCCGTCTTGACGGCGTGGACATCACAAGAAAAAAGGCGATTGAGATCAACAAAGAGGGAATCGCAAGAACCTTTCAGAATATCCGGCTGTTTAAGGAACTGTCTGTTCTTGACAACGTAAAGGCAGGACTTCATAATAATTATAAATATTCGACAATCGCGGGAATCCTGCGTCTTCCTTCTTACTTTAAGGTGGAGAAGCAGATGAACGAGAAGGCCATGGAGCTGTTAAAGGTATTTGACCTGGATTCCAAGGCGGATTACAAGGCATCCAATCTTCCTTACGGGGAGCAGAGAAAGCTGGAGATTGCCAGAGCGCTGGCAACAGAGCCGAAGCTTCTTCTGCTGGATGAGCCGGCGGCCGGAATGAATCCCAATGAGACAGAGGAGCTCATGGAGACCATCAAGTTTGTCCAGAAGAAATTTGATATGACGATCCTTCTGATCGAGCATGATATGAAGCTGGTCGGCGGAATCTGTGAGCAGCTGACGGTACTGAACTTCGGTGAGATCCTCTGCCAGGGAGAAACGAAGCAGGTACTGAATGATCCGCAGGTAATCAAGGCATATCTGGGTGATGAATAGGAGGAACGGAACATGGCATTACTGGAAGTAAAGGATTTACAGGTATATTATGGCATGATCCAGGCCCTGAAGGGGATCTCCTTTGAAGTAGGACAGGGAGAGGTCGTTGCACTGATCGGCGCCAACGGCGCAGGAAAGACCACGACGCTTCATGCAATTACCGGGCTTCTGCCCATTAAAAACGGAACGGTGACTCTGGCCGGAACGGAAATTACAAAGGCTCCGCCCCATAAGATCGTGGAGATGGGCATGGCTCATGTGCCGGAGGGACGACGGGTATTTGCGAACCTGACCGTTTACCAGAACCTGCGTATGGGTGCATATACGAGAAAAGACAAGCAGGAATACGAAGAAACACTGAATAGGGTCTATGAAAAATTCCCGCGTCTGAAGGAACGCCGGAATCAGCCGGCAGGTACACTTTCCGGCGGCGAGCAGCAGATGCTGGCCATCGGACGTGCGTTAATGTCCAAACCGAAGATCATGCTCATGGATGAACCGTCCATGGGTCTGTCTCCGATCTATGTAAATGAGATCTTTCAGATCATTCAGGAGGTCAGTGCAGCAGGAACGACCGTTCTTCTGGTTGAGCAGAATGCTAAGAAGGCGCTGTCTATCGCTGACCGCGCGTATGTGCTGGAAACCGGAAAGATCGTTCTTGACGGAAAGGCATCGGAGCTTCTGAACGACGAGTCCATCAAGAAAGCATATTTAGGTGAGTAAAGGGGGATCGCTCATGAAGAAAGCAGTTATTACTATTGCACGGCAGTACGGAAGCGGCGGACGGACCATCGGAAAGATGCTGGCGAAGGAGCTGGATATTCCGTTTTATGACCGGGAGGTTTTAAGACGGGCTTCGGAGGACAGCGGAATCCATGAAAAGCTGTTCGGTGCGGCAGACGAAAAAGCACCACGTGGTGCAAAGCTGTTCGGCTCCAGGGTTTATCAGGGTGAAGTAATTGAACCGGAAAACAAGGCATTTATCTCCGAGGACAATCTCTTTAATCTGACGGCCAGAACGATCAAGAAGATTGCAGAGGAAGAGTCCTGTGTCATCATCGGCCGCTGCGCGGACTTCGTATTAAAAGACCGGGATGATGTCCTCAGCGTATTTGTTCATGCGGATAAAGCGTTTTGTCTGGAGCAGGCCATGGAGCGCAACAGCATGACTCCGAAGGAAATGAAGAGGTTCATCGAGCAGACAGATAAGTATCGCGGCGATTTTTATAAATATTACACCGGACATGAATGGAACGATCTGCGCAACTATGATCTCAGTCTTAACAGCGGAAAGCTGGGATTTGCGAAGTGTGTGGAGATGATCAAGGCATATCTGAAGATTCGGTTTTAAACAGAGAGTTGACAGGAAAATGAGCGGGAAGCCAGAGCTGGCTTCCCGCTTTCTGTAAAAAGAAAGATGCAAAACACGGAATTCCTTCTTTTTCCGCCAGCGGCACTTCTACAGGCTGATTTTTTCCACAGCGGTTTCTTTCACATAGATTTCTTTGATGTCTGCCCGGAACTGAGCCATGTGAGGGGTCTGAAGATGGAGAAGCTGTTTTTCCTCGGATTCCCATTTTTCTACCAGAAGAATGGCCTCGGGATCATCGGCGCTCAGAAAATAATCGTAGCGCAGGCAGCCGTCCTCTTTGCGGATTGTTTCCAGAATCCCGGAGGTTTCCATAGCGCGAAGAAAGTTGGCTCTGGCACCGGTGCGGGTGTGATAGGTGACGAGAAGCAATAACTGATTCATAAGAATACCTCCGACTTTGTTTTTGATCTTATTATATCGTCGGGTGATGAAGGACGTCAAGAATTCCGCTTTAGAAAGATTTCAGAAACAAATGGATGACGGACTGCGAAAAATACGGTATGATAAAATAAAATAAGCAGTGCAGGGGAGGGAGTTCCATGGCATTTGTGGAAGTAAAGCATGTAAAAAAGATATATAAAATGGGCGAGGTTGTGATCAACGCGGTGGATGATATGAATTTTTCCATTGAAAAGGGAGAGTTTGTGGTGATTGTCGGCCCCAGCGGAGCGGGGAAAACAACGGTTCTGAATATTCTCGGCGGAATGGATCAGGCGACCGAGGGACAGGTTCTGGTGGATGGTGTTGATGTGGCGGCCTTTGACCGGAAAAGAATGACAAAGTACCGGAGGGAAGACATCGGATTTGTGTTTCAGTTTTATAATCTGGTCCAGAACCTGACTGCACTGGAGAATGTAGAACTGGCGCTTCAGATCTGCCGGGATCATCTGGATGCCGAGGAGATCCTGAAGGAGGTAGGTCTTGGGGAGCGGATGGGAAATTTCCCGTCTCAGCTTTCTGGTGGAGAGCAGCAGCGGGTATCCATTGCCAGAGCACTGGCGAAAAATCCGAAGCTCCTGTTATGTGATGAGCCTACCGGTGCGCTGGATTATCAGACAGGAAAGGCAATTCTGAAGCTTTTGCAGGACACCTGTCGCGAGAAGGGAATGACGGTCATTGTCATCACCCATAATTCGGCTCTGGCGCCTATGGCGGACCGGATCATTAAGATCAAAAACGGACGGGTTTCGTCCATGCGGCTCAATGAGCACCCGATTCCTGTAGAAGAAATCGAATGGTAGAACTGAAAGGACGGGACAGGGAATGAAACAGGCACAGCGTAAAGATTTTTTCCGGGAAATCAGGCGAAGCCTGAACCGGTATCTTTCTATCTTATTTATTGTGGCGCTCGGCGTGGCATTTTTCTCCGGAATCCGTGCAGCTGAGCCGGATATGCGGCTGTCTGCGGATGCTGTGGCGGATCAGGCGAATTTTATGGATCTCCGGATCCTGTCGACGATGGGACTGACCGGGGCGGATCTGGAGGCAATCCGGGCGGTGGACGGGATTTCTCAGGCGGAGGGCGAGCAGTCGGTTGAGGTGCTGACCCAGTGCGGAGAAAAAGAGCTGGTGATTCATGTAGCCACACTGATGACGCAGTTGAATTATGTGACGATTGACGAAGGACGGCTGCCGGAGAAGGAGGGAGAGTGTTTTCTGGATAATCAGCTCTGTATAGCCGGAGATTATCAGGTGGGAGACAGGATCACTCTGAAATCAGGAACAAAGGATCCGCTGAGTGATACGCTGAACCATGAAACGTATACGATCGTCGGTATCGGCTCCAGCCCCTATTATCTGAATTTTGATAAGGGCTCATCAACCATCGGGAACGGGGATATCCGGGGCTTTGTCATGGTGCTGCCGGAGGAGTTTAAGTCGGATATTTATACACAGATCTATGCAGCATGCGACAGCCTGAAGCCGTATATTACAGCCAGTGATGCCTATTTTTCTGCGGCGGATCAGATTAAGGCACAGGTGGAGGACATTGCAGGGGAGCGCTGTGAGGTTCGTCTTTCTGAGGTACGGGAGGAAGCGCAGGATAAGATCGATGACGGGCAGCGGAAGCTGGACGACAGCCGCGCGGAGGCAGAAGAAAAACTGGCAGATGCGGAGACACAGATCACAGATGGAGAACAGGCGATTCAGGATGGCCGGGAGCTGATTGCCGAAAATGAACAGAAGCTGGCGGATGGAAGGGCCGAGCTTCAGGCCAGTGAAAAAACACTGGAAGACGGAAAGGCTGAGCTTGCAAAACAGGAGCAGGAGCTGTCAGGCGCAAAGAACACTCTTGCGGAGAAGGAGCAGGAGCTCCGGAATGGAAAGGCTGCGCTGGAAGACGGAAAAGCGGCGCTGGCGGAGCAGGAACAGAAGCTGGAAAATGGAAAAACGGAAATCCGGAATGCCAGAGCCGGACTTCAGGAACAGGAGGCAGTGCTGGAAGACGGAGAGGCGTCTCTGGCATTGGCGAAAAGCCAGTATGAGAACGGAGCGGCGGAGATCCAGGAGGGATGGCAGGCGTTAGAAGCTGCAAAAACGGAGCTTGCGAAGAATCAGGCAGCGCTTGCATCCATGAGAGAGGCTCTTTTGGCAGCCGGAATCGATCCGGAGACAAATCCGGAGTATCAGGCGGCGCAGGCAGCTGTTTCGGCGGCAGAGGAGCAGATCCGTGCACAGGAAGCAGTGCTTTCGGCGCAGGAGGCAGAGCTTTCCGAAATGAAAGAACTGCTGAATGAAAAGGAAACAGAGCTTCTGGCGGGGCGTCAGGCGCTGGAGAGCGGAAAGGCGGAGCTTGATCATCAGGAGGCAGCACTGCAGACAGCGGAGGTACAGCTGAACAGTGGAAAGTCAGAGCTTTTGGAGAAGGAAGCACAGTTAAAGCAGGGAGAGGAAGCTCTTGCGGCAGCAAGGTCGGAGCTGGAAGCCGGAGAAAACCAGCTTGCAGAAGCAAAGGCGAAGCTGGCAGAGGGGGAAATTCAGCTTCAGTCAGCAAAGGATCAGATCGCAGACGGAGAGGCTCAGCTTCTGGATGCAAAACAGGAGCTTGCAGATAATGAGGAAACGCTTAACGATGCCAGAGCGGATTATGCGGAAGCAAAGGCGGATGCAGAACAGCAGCTTTCCGACGGAGAGCAGGAGCTTGACGATGCCCGGGCAGAGCTTGATAAGCTGAAGCTGCCGGAGTGGTATGTGCTGGGCCGTGACACAGTTCAGTCTTATGTAGAATATGACAGTGATGCAGATCGGATCGGCGCCATTGGAAAGGTCTTTCCGGTGATCTTTTTCCTGGTGGCAGCACTGGTGAGCCTGACAACCATGACACGCATTGTGGAAGAGAAGCGGACGGAGATCGGCACCATGAAAGCGCTGGGATACAGTACCTTATCCATTGCGGCGAAGTATCTGGGGTATGCAGTCTCAGCCAGTGTGCTGGGGAGCGTGCTGGGATTCCTGGTGGGAGAAAAGCTTCTTCCCTGGGTCATCATTACATCCTATAAGATTTTATATGTGAATCTGACAATTATCCGCGTGCCCTATAACTGGGGCTATGCGCTGGGGGCTTCAGCTATCGCAGTACTTTGTACCGGCGGAGCAACGCTGGCGGCCTGTTATCGCGCAGCCCTGTCCCAGCCGGCGGAGCTGATGCGGCCGGCGGCACCTCTGCAGGGAAAGAAAATCCTTCTGGAGCGGATCCGCCCGATCTGGAAGCATCTGAATTTCAGCCAGAAATCAACGCTTCGGAATCTGTTCCGGTACAAAAAGCGGTTTTTGATGACGATATTCGGGATCGGTGCCTGTATGGCACTTCTGATCGTAGGCTTTGGCCTGCGCGATTCGATCTATGCCGTATCGGAAAGCCAGTATGGAGAGCTCTGGCGGTATGATGTGGTGGCTGGGATCGATGCAGACTGCGGGGAAGCGGATCGAGAGAAGCTGGATCAGACTCTTTCGGAGACAGACAATGTTGATGAGGTGCTGACAGCGCACACAGCAACCCTTGATGCGGAGACCAACGGTGTAACCAGGGAGGTTAATCTGGTTGTACCGAAGGAGATCGGGGAGTTTCCGGATTTCTTTGTGCTTCGCGACCGGATCTCGAAGCAGGTCTATGAGCTCGATGACGAGGGAGCTGCAATCAATGAAAAGCTGGCAAAGTTTTTGGACTTGCAGGTAGGAGATTCGTTCCGGTTAAAGGAGAGCGATACGGAAAGTGTAACGGTCACGGTGTCTCATATTGTTGAAAATTATGTTTATAACTATGTATATCTGTCTCCGACGCTTTATGAGAAGCTGTACGGAGCGGAGCCGCAGTATGACAAGGAGTATATCCGTCTCCATGAAAACGGGAAGGAACCGGAGCAGAGGCTGGCGGAGCTCCTTCTGGAGGAGCCTGCCGTTTCCGGCGTGACACTGGTGACAGACATGAACCAGACGATCCTGGATATGCTGGAGAGTCTCGATTCCGTGATCGGGGTGTTGATCACCTCTGCCGGACTGCTGGCGTTTGTGGTGGTTTATAATCTGAACAATATCAACATCACCGAGCGGCGGCGGGAGCTGGCGACAATCCGGGTTCTGGGCTTTTATGATATGGAGCTGGCGGCATATGTGTATCGCGAAAATGTGCTGCTGACAGCCATCGGTATTGTAGTCGGAATTTTCATGGGAAATCTTCTGCATCGGTTTGTCATTCAGACCGTAGAGGTGGATCTCATCATGTTCGGACGGGTAGTCCATCCCATCAGCTATGTATACTGTGCGGCGCTGACGGTGCTGTTTGCACTTCTGGTGAACGTATTTATGTATTTTAAGCTGCGGAAGATCGACATGGTGGAGTCGTTAAAGAGTGTGGAATAGCTGTCAGACGTGAATGAAAGGCGCTTCGGGAGACCGGGGCGCCTTTTCAGGCCGAACTTTACACAAATTTTACATGCTCATGGTTTTGATTTGACCTGAATTTTGTATAGTGGTAATTGTACGAATATGAAAAGAGCAGAAATGTGGAGGGTGTTATGGCACTGAGCGATGTAAAGCTGTTGTTTGAATTTATCGGCGGCCTCGGAATGTTCCTGTACGGCATGAATATCATGGCGGACGGACTTCAGAAAGCAGCCGGCGGAAAGATGAAGCGGATGCTGGGATATATCACCAACAATCGTTTTCTGGGAGTTCTTCTCGGAGCGCTGATCACAGCGATCATTCAGAGCTCTTCGGCAACGACGGTTATGGTGGTCGGTTTTGTAAATGCAGGAATCCTGACTCTGAATCAGGCGGTTGGCGTTATCATGGGCGCAAACATTGGTACAACCATCACGGCATGGCTGGTTTCCATGAGTGAGTGGGGCGAGGTCATGAAGCCGGAGTTTTTTGCACCGGTACTGATCGGAATTGGTGCGTTTATGCTGCTGTTTGCAAAGAAGGAGCGGAAGAGGGAGATCGGTACCATTCTCGTCGGCTTCGGCGTTCTGTTTATCGGACTGAGCTTCATGTCCGGGGCGATCAAGCCTTATCGTGATGCACCTGTTTTTTCAACGGTATTTGCAACACTGGGAAGCAATCCCATCTTCGGAATCCTGGCCGGTACGGTTATCACCGGTATTATCCAGAGCTCTTCGGCATCGGTCGGAATCTTGCAGACGCTGGCCATGAACGGTGTCGTGACCTGGAGTGCGGCTGTTTATATTACGCTCGGACAGAACATCGGTACCTGTGTAACGGCGCTGCTGGCCAGTATGGGTGCCCATAAGACCGCGAAGCGTGCTGCTGTAATCCATCTGATGTTCAATGTGATCGGTGCGATCCTGTTTGCGGTCGTGATGTGCGTGGTATTCTTCCTGAATCCGGCATGGGGAGGTTCGACCATCAGCAGTACCCAGATCTCCATCTTCCATACCGTGTTTAATGTGGTGAATACGATCCTTCTGTTCCCCTTCGCCGGAAAGCTGGTGGCGTTATCGGGAAAGCTGGTTCGCGAGAAGAAGCCGGATCAGACCGAGTCGGCAGAGCAGCAGGTTATGTCCCATCTGGACACCAGAATTCTGGAGAATCCGTCCTTTGCCATTGAGACAGCAAAGCGTGAGGTGATTCATATGGGCGAGCTGTCCATGGAAAATGTGCGTCTGGGCGAGGATGCGGTCTTAAATAATAACCAGGAATCAGTGGAGAAGATTTATAAAAATGAGACACTGATTGATTTCATAGAAAAGGCGCTGACGGAATATCTGGTGAAGATCACCAACCTGTCCCTTATGGAGGATCAGTCAGAGCAGGTCAAGAACCTGCTGTACTCGGTCAATGACCTGGAGAGGATCGGTGACCATGCAGAGAACATTGCCGAGCTGGCGGAGTCGAAGATCCAGGGTGATATCCATTTCTCAGAGATGGGGCAGGAGGATCTGAAGGAAATGTTTGAGTGTGCGATCGGAGCCGTAAAGAATGCGGTGGAAGCCAGAAGAAGCGGCAGTGTCGAGGCAATCCGACAGGTGATCAAGTTTGAGGATCAGGTAGATACCATGGAGGAGGATCTCCGCGACAAGCATATCGCCCGGCTGGCAAACAATGAGTGCCGCGCGTCCCATGGTGTGATCTTCTTAGATATCATCGGAAATCTGGAGCGTGTGTCCGACCATGCGTATAATGTGGCCGGATACGTAAAAGATGAGATGTAGGAAGGCTCACGCCGGCCCGGCATATCGTTGCTGCGGGAAGTTTGCTTTTCACGGCTCCACCCAGTCCAGTCAATCGGAACATACGCTAGTTGCCGCTGTCTGGACTGGGCGATCCGTGAAAATTACAATATTAAGCAGCTACGGCAGGCGGTCTGAATGGCCGCCTGTTTTGGAACAGAAAGAGAGTGTGAGAGATATGGAAGAAAAAGAATTGGATAAGCATATGAGGGAGCAGAAAAAGGAAGAGAAGAAGGCAGAGAAAAAGCACATGAAGCCGGAGAAAGCGGTACAGACGGAGGAGAAGCCTCTTGTGACCTATGACCTGCTCCGCCAGTCGGAGGAAATCCGGGCGTATATTGCGCAGGGAAACCTGGCACTGGGAGTTCTGGGCTTCACAGACCATTCGGAGGTTCATGCAGTTAAAACGGCGGAAACCGCAGGGAAGATCTTAAAGGAACTCGGATATCCGGAACGAATGGTGGAGCTGGCGCGGATCGCAGGTTATCTTCATGATATGGGAAACTGTGTGAATCGCAATGACCATGCCCATAACGGAGCGCTGATGGCGTTCCAGATTCTCCGGGAGTATGGAATGGATCCCAAGGAGATCGCGGTGGTGGTCAGTGCCATCGGTGAGCATGATGAACATACAGGAACGGCAGTGGATGCTGTTTCAGCGGCACTGATCCTGGCGGATAAGACCGATGTGCGGCGGAACCGTGTACGCAATAAGAAAAAAGAAACCTTCGACAAGCATGACCGGGTGAATTATGCGGCAAAGTCTTCGAAGCTGACGGTGCGCCGGGATAAAAAGGTTATTACGCTGGAGATCGAGCTGGATGAGAATATCTGCTCTATGATGGACTATTTTGAGATCTTTCTGCAGCGGATGCTGATGTGCCGCCGGGCAGCAGAGCTTCTTGGCTATCGATTCAAGCTGACAGCAAACGGAAGCAAAATCGTCTGAGCCATTCATGTTTCATACTCCTCCATCATAGGATAGAAATAGTCATTTCGGGGATTTTCAGGGTTTGGAGGGGTGAATGTGAATGAGCGGGGAACCGGAGTATTGGAACAGTATGAGCTGGAGGTTTACAGAACCTGCCGCGCACGGGGCGCGGTGCTGTGTGAGACCGGTAAGGGATTGAAGCTATTAAAGGAGTGGGCCGGTTCCCGTAAGCGGATCTGGCTGGAGTACGAGATCCTTTCGGCTCTGGAGGAGGATGCAGGGATCGCGGTTGATAACTGTATGCGGAACCGGGAGGGTGAGCTTCTGACTGTGGACGGGGATCAGACGGTCTATGTACTCCGAAACTGGTATGAGGGACGGGAATGCAGCACCAGAGAGCCGGGAGAGATCCAGGAAGCAGCACGGATGCTGGGAAAGCTTCATCTTGCCTTTGAACGGTTTCAGAAGGAAGGAATTCTGGAAAGCCGTCATGAGAAGCTTGCAGAGGAAGAGCGGAAACGGCAGGAGGAGCGGGAGAAAGCCCGGCAGACGGAGGCAGAACAGGTGGAAGGAGAGACTTCGGAGAACGACGGAGAAACAAAACAGCCGGAGTGGAGCCGGACAGAGCAGCCGTTCAGAGATGGTGAGGAAACCAAAGAAGAGAGTCTGGCGGCAACGCTGGAACGCCACAACCGGGAGCTGAAACGGACGCGGAGCTTTGTCAAGGGAAGAAAGCGGAAAAACGGGTTTGAGCTGATGGTTATCGGCGGATTTGAGAAGTTCTACCGTCAGGCCATGGAGGCGGCGGAGCTGGCAGCAGGACTTTCGGAAATTCCGGAGCAGGGCTGGTGTCATGGAGAGTACAGCCATCATCATGTGCTGCTGGGCAGAAATCTCTGTGCGGTGACTGATTTTTCCAGGCTTCATAAGGGCGTTCAGGTGACAGATCTTTATTATTTTACAAGAAAGATCCTGGAGAAGCACCGGTGGAATCTGAGGCTGGGGTGTCAGATCCTTGATACCTATGCGGCGGTGCGGCCCATGACCGGAGCAGAGTGGCAGTATCTTTATATTTTATTTCTATATCCGGAAAAATACTGGAAGCAGATGAATTATTATCTGAATTCCAATAAGGCATGGATCCCTGAGCGGAATATCGACAAGCTGAAGGTCCTGGAAAATCAGTTTGAGGTCAGATCCTGTTTCCTGGACGAATTGAAGCTGCGGACGGGGTAACACAGGAGGCAGGAGAAGACGGAGCGGGAAAGCGCGGAAAACAGGCTGCCTGGAATGAAAACGGGAAAAGAGAAAACAGGAAGATTCGGTCGAGATCAGACGGTGAAAAAAGTGGTTTCGGCTGGATCTTCCTTGTCATTTGGAAACGGATATACTATAATAAGAGACAGAGGGACGGAGAAAACGGGACAGGCACTTGCCGGAGATGAGAAAAGCCCGAATACTCCGCCGGACAGTTAAAAGAAAACAGGCGGTCTGCGAAAAAACGGAGATCTGCCACAGGGAGGGTTAGTACAATGGACTACCGTAAAGCTTATGAGGACTGGCTTTCCAGCCCGTACATCGATGAGAAGACAAAGGAAGAACTGAGATCCATCGCCAATGATGAAAATGAGATCAAGGAACGTTTTTATACGGAGCTTTCGTTCGGAACGGCAGGGCTCCGCGGAATCATCGGCGCCGGAATCAACCGCATGAATATGTATACCGTGAGAAAGGCGACCCAGGGGCTTGCCAATTATATCCTGAAGGCCGGCGGCAAGGAAAAGGGCGTTGCCATTGCCTTTGATTCCAGAAGAATGTCTCCGGAGTTTGCCGATGATGCGGCATTATGCCTGGCGGCAAACGGGATCAAGGCGTATGTGTTTGAATCTCTGCGGCCGACACCGGAGCTTTCCTATGCCGTAAGAAAGCTGGGCTGCATTGCCGGAATCAACATCACCGCAAGCCATAACCCGCCGGAATACAACGGCTATAAGGTATACTGGGAGGACGGCGCACAGATCACACCGCCCCATGACACCGGTATTATGGCTGAGGTGAAGGCGGTAACAGACTTTACTTCCATGAAGACTATGGATAAGGCGGAGGCTGTAAAGGCCGGATTGTATGAACAGATCGGGGCCGCCATTGATGATGCGTACATTGCCGAGTTAAAGAAGCAGGTAAAGCACTGGGACAGCATTGAGGCTGAGGGAAAGAACTTAAAGATCGTTTACACTCCCCTTCACGGAACCGGAAATATTCCGGCCAGACGGGTACTGAAGGAGCTTGGTTTTACCAATGTCTATGTAGTTCCGGAGCAGGAGCTTCCGGACGGTAACTTCCCGACGGTCAGCTATCCAAACCCGGAGGCGGTGGAAGCGTTTGCGCTGGCCTTAAAGCTTGCAAAGGAAAAGGATGCCGACCTGGTTCTGGCGACCGATCCCGATGCAGACCGTCTCGGTGTTTATGTAAAGGACAGCAAATCCGGAGAATACATCTGTCTCACCGGAAATATGTCCGGCTGTCTGCTGGCAGATTATGAGATCGGACAGAAGAAGGCTCTGGACGGCGGACTTCCCGCCGACGGCGCGCTGATCAAGACCATCGTAACCTCAAATCTGGCAGATGCCATTGCTAAGTATTACGGCGTGAAGCTCATCGAGGTTCTGACCGGCTTTAAGTACATCGGCCAGCAGATCCTGAACTTTGAGCAGAGCGGAAAGGGAACGTATCTGTTCGGCTTTGAGGAAAGCTACGGCTGCCTGATCGGAACCCATGCAAGAGATAAGGATGCCATCGTGGCAACCATGGCGCTCTGTGAAGCGGCAGCTTACTATAAGACAAAGAACATGACACTGTGGGATGCCATGATCGAGATGTATGAACGCTACGGCTATTATAAGGATGGCGTGAAGGCCATCACACTCGGCGGAATCGAGGGGCTGGCGAAGATCAAGGAGATCATGGAGACACTGCGGAACAATACACCTGCGGAGGTTGCCGGCTATCAGGTGCTTTCTGCAAGAGATTATCAGAAGGATACCGTCCGTGATCTGGCGACCGGCGCCGTGACAACGACCGGCCTGCCTACATCCAACGTGCTGTACTATGATCTGAGCGACGGAGCATGGCTCTGTGTACGCCCGTCCGGTACCGAGCCGAAGGTGAAGTTCTACTATGGCGTAAAAGGAACGTCTCTGGCAGACGCGGATGAAAAATCGGAGAAGTTCGGAAAAGAAGTTCTGGAAATGATCAACAAGATGTTATAATACCAGGGTCAAAAGGCAGAAAATCCGATGCAAGCTTGGTTGTATGAGGATTGCGGGAGCACGCAGTGCGGAGTAATCCGGTATTATCGTATTATAAAATTAAAATTCAGACCCCTGCAGACGAACTGTCTGCAGGGGAGTTTTTTATATTACTGGTGCTGAGAGCCAACGATTACTTGACAGTAATCCGAGAAAAAAAGGAACTGTTAGTTCCTTGACGGTATCGTGCGGCTCTGTTACACTGAACATACATATCTGGGACTATCTTAACAATTCTGTTACCTGATCCCCATATGAAGAACAACTGAAAAACAAAGGGTGGGGCAGGAACGGAAAGCATGCTCCATCAGTTTTGATGCCTGACAGCGGCTTTTTCGCTGGCCGGCAGGGAAGGAGTATGCGTATGCCGCAGAAGAAACTGGAAGACCTGAA
>CAKRJM010000015.1 GCA_934351765.1 uncultured Lachnospiraceae bacterium
ATGTCCCAGCTGATCATTTCCCTGCATTTGTCGCAGGACAGCTTCGGAACGGCCTGCAACATCACCGGAGATCAGGCTATTGCATTTGTTGTAGATAAGGCAGACCGGGCGGCAGATAAGAAAGCGGATAAGAAAACGGAAGAATAAGGACAGAAGCCGGGCGGTGCGGTGAAACAGAAAGCAGGAAATAATGATGAAAGAGAAAGAAAAGCGGTATGTCCGGCTGTTTCTGACGTTTTTAAAGATCGGTGCATTTACCTTTGGGGGCGGCTATGCCATGATTCCCATGATCCAGAAGGAGGCAGTCGCAAAGCGGCACTGGATCAGGGATGAGGATATTCTGGATATTGTTGCAATCGCGGAAAGCACGCCCGGCCCCATTGCCGTCAATTCGGCGACCTTTGTGGGATACGAAACGGCAGGCTTCTGGGGCGCATTCTTTGCGACTCTTGGGGTCATGCTCCCGTCCTTTGTGATTATTTCGGCCATTGCCTGTGTGCTTCGGCAGTTTGAGAGCCTGCAGGCAGTCCGGTATGCGTTTTTCGGAATCCGGGCCGGGGTCCTGGCATTGATCATCAAGGCACTGGTGTCCATGTACAGGCAGTGCCCGAAGAACCTGCTTTCCTGTGTGCTCATGGCGGCCTCGTTTGCAGCAGCAGTCTTTTTTAAGCTCAATGTGCTTCTTATCATTGCCTGCTGTGCAGCGGCAGGGCTTGTCAGTACACTGGCAGAGGGGAGGCGGCGCTCATGATCTATCTGGAGCTGTTTCTGACATTTTTAAAGATCGGTGCATTTACCTTTGGAGGCGGCTATGCCATGCTCCCGCTGGTACAGGCGGAGGTGGAGGCTCACGGCTGGATGAAGCTTTCGGAGCTGGTGGATTTTGTGGCAGTCAGCGAGAGCACTCCGGGGCCCTTTGCCGTCAATATTTCGACCTATGTGGGGATGGAGACCGGCGGCCTTGCCGGAGCATTTTTTGCAACGCTTGGTGTGGTACTGCCGTCTTTTGTGATCATTCTTCTGGTGGCAAAGTGTTTTCAGAAATTTAAAAGCAGCCGGGTGATTTCCGGCGCCATGGCGGGGTTAAAGCCGGCAGTGATCGGGCTGATCGGTTCGGCCGTGATCTCCGTGGGACAGACGGTGTTTCTGCCCTCGGGCGGACTTGTCCTGAACCCGGCGTTTCTGGTGTCGGCCGTGATTTTTGTGAGCTGCCTGCTTTTCATGTTCAAAAAGCTCCATCCGATTCTCATCATCGTCCTGGCGGCAGTTCTTGGGATCGCGGCAGGATATCTCGGGTGGATCCCGTGACATGGTAAACTGAAAGAATAAAAAGGTTGACAATCCAGGGAGGAACTTTTACAATAAAACCCAGAAAACGGATAGGTAATTCCCACATGGAAGCGTCCTTTCCGTAATAAAAATTCTGGAAAGGAAACGATTGTCATGACCATACAGGAATTAAAGGAAGAGATTTTTAACTGAAAACAGATCGGAAAAGAAGAGGAGCTTTTTCTCGCAGATCAGCCATTGGAGGAGCTTTCCCGGGCGGCGGACGAGATCAGGCGCCATTTTTGCGGCGACAGCTTTGACATCTGTACCATCATAAACGGAAAGAGCGGCCGCTGCTCCGAGGACTGCAAGTACTGTGCACAGTCTGCCCATTATCACACCGGTGCGGAGGAATATCCGCTTCTGGATACGGAGGAGATCACCGCACATGCCAAATATAACGATGAGCGCGGCGTGCTCCGCTATTCCATCGTAACCTCCGGAAAACGGCTGAACGACAAAGAAGTAGATCAGATGTGTGAAAGCATCCGTGACATCAAGGCAAAGACAGGGATCGGTGTCTGTGTATCCTTCGGCCTTTTAAACGAAGAACAGTATCGGAAAATTAAGGAGGCCGGAGCCGAGCGTGTCCACAATAATCTGGAGAGCTCCAGGCGGTACTTTCCCGAGGTCTGTACCACCCACACCTATGATGACAAGATCGCGGCGCTGCGGGCAGCCCAGGCAGCCGGATTAAGTGTCTGCAGCGGCGGAATCATGGGACTTGGCGAGACCATGGAGGATCGGATCGATATGGTGCTGACAGCCAGGGAGCTTGGTGTCCGTTCCATTCCCGTCAACATGCTGAATCCGATTCCGGGAACACCGTATGAGCATAATGAGAAGCTGAACCCGGAGGATATGCAGCGGATCGTTGCCGTGTTCCGTTTCCTCGTACCGGATGCGTCTATCCGTCTGGCCGGAGGCCGCGGACTGCTTCCCGACAAAGGCCGTGCCTGCTTCTGCTCCGGCGCTAACGCGGCCATTTCCGGAGATATGCTGACCACCTCCGGAATCACCATCGAGACGGATATGCAGATGCTGAGAGAGCTTGGATATACGCCGCGGAAATGGGAGCGGTAAAGGAGAAACCTATATGAACGAATTGCCGAACCGCACTGCCTGTTATCATCTGCCGGGTCTGTTTGAGTTTTATGAGTTGTACCGGCTTTTTCTGCCGTTATTCCGGGAGCATCCGGAGTATTTTTATGACTGGTGTGAGATCGGCTCTGTTTACGGTGCGCCGGGAGATTGTATCTGGGGCGGAGGCCGTGTCGGCGGCGGAGACAGTGATCCGCAGGAGGTATTGGAACTCATGTGTGAGTATGGGATTTCTGCCCGGCTGACCTTCAGCAATTCGCTTCTTCGGGAAGAGCATCTGGCAGATGAGAAATGCAATGCGCTCTGCCGGCTGTTTGAAGAAAGTGAAGGAGTGCCAAACGGTGTCATTGTCCATTCGGAACTGCTTTTAAACTATCTGAAAACCAAATATCCGGGGCTGTATATGGTTTCTTCCACAACGAAGGTACTGACGGATTTTGAACAGTTCCGGAAGGAAGTGAACCGGGAGGAGTTTCGGTACGTGGTGCCGGACTTCCGGATTAACAAGTCATTGGAAAGGCTGGACAAGCTAGAGCAGAGCCAGAAGGACAAGGTGGAATTTTTATGCAACGAATGCTGCTATTTCGGCTGTAAGGACCGGAAGCAATGCTATGAAGCAGTCTGCAGGAGAAATCTGGGAGAACCGGAAGCAGAATATTCCTGTACTGCGCCGATGGCAACGGACGGTTACCGGTTCTCCGAAGCAATGAAAAATCCCGGATTTATCGGAGTTGATGCCATTCAAAATACCTATCTTCCCATGGGCTTTTCCAATTTTAAAATCGAAGGACGGGGACTGGGAAGTGCCCTGGTTCTGGAAATTTTACTTTATTATATGGTAAAGCCCGAATATCAGATCCATGTACGGGAAGCCGTTTATCTGGATAATATGCTGGATCTGTTCTGAGGAAGAGATACGACTGGAATAGGTTGACTCGAAAATGGTACTCGTCCGGGGGCTTTACAGTTACTTGTTTGTTGTTCCATGCAGCTCCTTATCCTCAAATCCGATGATCCAGGTCAGTACGAAGGAGCAGACGAAAGTGATCGCCACCGTGATGAGGGTGTAAACGAATCGGTCGCCGAGGAAGATCGGAAGGGTGATGAGGCTGGGAGAAGCGTAGGCCATAGAGCGGACACCGGTGATCCCGGCGAATGCACCGCCGATCCCGGAGGCGATCATGCTGGCGAGGAACGGACGCTTTAATGGCAGCAGAACGCCATAGATGGACGGCTCGGTGATCCCCATAAGAGCAACCACGGAGGTCTGGATTCCAAGACTTCTGTTTTCACGCCGTCTGGATTTTAAGGCGACAGCCAGAGCTGAAGCCCCCATGGAAATGTTGGCAGCCAGGAAGGCAGGCCGGGTGAACGGATCGAATCCGGTGGCGTTTATGGAAGCCAGGGCCAGTGGCAGGAAACAAAGGCTGAAGCCGCCGGTGACGATGAGCGGAACCAGCGCCGCCATAAGTGCGATAGCGGGCCATCCGATCCTGTTATGAATGAAATCCAGAGCGCCGCTTAATCCGTTTCCGATCAGCATTCCGACAGGGCCGAGAACGAACAGGATCAGCGGAGCCATGATCAGGGTCAGTAAAAGCGGGACTGCGAAAAAGGAGATGATGTCGGGAACCCATTTTCGCAGGAACCGTTCCAGAAACGCACTGGCCAGTCCCACCAGAATCGCAGGGACAACGGTGGAGCTGTAAGAGATCATGGGAACGGAAAGTGTCAGAAAGCTTAAAGAGGATCCGTCCTTGACCAGATTCAGAAAATCCGGGTGGAGCAGCATGGCAGTCAGAAAAACAGCCAGATACGGATTTCCGTCAAAGCGTTTTGCGGTTGAATGTGCCAGCAGAAGCGGCAGGAAATAGAACCCGGCATTGGAAACAAAGGAAAGCACATAATAAGTATCGCTGGTTTCCGACAGAAGCCCGAGTGCTGCCAGGAGCAGCGTCAGTGCCTTCAGGATCCCGGCGGCGGTGATGACCGGAAGTGTCGGGACAAAAATATCGGAAATGATCCCAACGAGCTTGTCCATCCTCTTTTTTTCAGGCGCCGGCCTGGCCGGCGTATGATCTGTTGAAGCAGCAGCACTATCGGTGGTTTTGTCCAGTCCGGTGCTGGTTCCAGTCTGCCCGACAGCAGTTTCGGCTTGTCCGGCAGCAGTTTCGGCTTGTCCGGCAGCGGTTTCGGTTTGCCGGATGTTTGTTTTTTCGTTTGTCAATTCTACTTCAGAAGTCTGTGTTTTATCCATAAAGAAAATCCCCCAAAAAATAGATTATGTACAGATCGGTTTTATTATAGAACGCCGGATAAGAAAAAGAAAGAGAAAAAAGAGGAGTTTTCATAAATCATTCGTTTGGTTAAGAAATTTTTAAGTTTACAAAGATTTCTGATTGACTTACAATTTGTTTATACTGATTAGAGTATGGAATGAAGCAGAAAGGTGTTTAGCCGGAATGGAACTGACTTTTGGTGAACAGATTAAAATTATTTTAAAACGGAAGAATATGACGATCCGGCAGCTTGCGGAACTGATCGAGGTACAGACGGGGAAGCCGATGTCACGGCAGAACCTGACGCAGAAGCTGAACCGGGATAATTTTCAGGAGCAGGACATGCGGGAGGTGGCTCAGGCACTGGGGTGTCTGGTCCAGATCTCGGTGATCGATCCCATGGAGGCGACGGTGGCATCCCTGCAGGCCATCATGCCGGCAAATCCGGTTTCGGATGAAACCATGGTGCTTTCGGATGAAACCATGGTACTGCCGGATGAGACCATGGTGCTTTCGGACGAAACCATGGTATTGCCGGATGAAACCATGGTACTGCCGGAGAAACCCGTGGGAGAGCCGGGGGAATCCTCGGAGAGACCGGAGGAGCCTGCGGCGTGGATGGAAAAAACGGCGGTGCAGGGAAGAGGAAGACTGGTAAGAGGCGGACGACGAACCATGGCGGTGCTGAAGCCGGCTGTAAGTCCGGAGCCGGAAGCGGCAAAATGGGGTGTGAGGACGGCAGAAGAGAAGCAGCCTGAGCCGGCAGAGAGCGTTAAAACCGGAACCGAACCGGAGCCGGCGGTTGAGGTCAACGGAGATCTTTTGAAAGAAATTGAGCAGGCACTGAGCCAGTCGGTGGAGAGTGAGCTTCGGGAGGAAGGCGGAGCCGGAAGCGCGGAGCAAAGCGGATATAACAGCGCAGGAGCAGAGAACGGACGGAAGCAGCAGGAGCCTCAGAATGATCCACTGGCCTGGGCAAGCAGGCGCCCAGCAGTATGGCCGACACTTCATATCCCGGAGGAGCCGGCACAGGCGGAAGAGAAATCCGCCGGCAGTGCAGAGGCGTCTGAGGAGCTGGAATTTGAACCAATCGAGGTGGAATCCGAGGAAGCTTCGATGGAGCCGGAGCCATATGCCAAAGCTCCGGAGAACGCCGGGGCGCCGGAATATGCAGATGTGGAGCCGGAGGACGCCGGGGAGCCTGAATATGCAGATATGGAGCCGGGGAACGCCGGAGTGCCGGAATATGCAGATATGGAGCCGGGGAACGCCGGGGAGTCTGAATATGCAGATATGGAGCCGGGGAATGCCGGAGTGCCGGAATATGCAGATATGGAGCCGGAGAATGCCGGAGTAGCTGAATATGCAGAAGCAGATCCTGCAGGCTCCGAATATGAGGCCGGGGAAGCCGTGCAGTCCGGGAAGCCCCAGGATCAGCAGCCGGAGGAAATCCATCCGGAGCAGCTGGTTCAGCTTGATCCGGTATTCTTTGAGTTAGATGAGCTGGACGGCGGAGATATATCCGGCGTATCGGCGCCGTATTCGATCAAACGGGAAGAGAGCGGCGGCGAAGGTTCTGAAAGCGGAATGGAATCGGAAACCGGGGATGAGCATACAAATGAGACCGGGGACGGCGGTCATGCCCCCATTGATTATCACTCCATGTCATCCATCCCCGGCGGCGATGTCTCCTACGTATCGGCTCCGTATGTGATCGAGCGGGAGGAGGAGCCGGAGGAGCCTGCGTACAAGGGATTTTATGAAATCCCGGAGGACGAGCTGGCGGATATTGCTTTTGATGAGTCGGAGGATCGTATTCCCGATTTCGGAGAGACAAAGGAAGAGCCGGATCTGGGCAAAAAGCTGGCGGAATGGGATGCTGCCGTACAGAAGACCCTGGAAAAGCCGCTGTTTCTGACACCGGAGGAGCGGCGAGCAAGAAAGGAAGCCGAGGAGGCAGAAAGGGCTGTGGCCGAAGCAGAAGCAAAGGAGGAAGCAGCCGGACTTCCGACGGTGGATCCTGCCACGGGGCGGGAGTATGAGACAAACACGGTGATGCACCATCCGTCAAAGCCGGATACACTGTTAGTTTATGACAGTGACGAGCACCGGTGGATCGAGCAGAATGAGCGGGCGTTCAATAATTTCCAGATCCGGAAGCGGGCGCTTCTGGGAAAGGATTATGAACCGCCGGTTTACCTGGACTAAATAAGAATATACGAGGAGAACAGTCATGAAAAAGACATATAAAGGAATTATTTTTGACCTGGACGGAACACTGGTAAATACCCTGGAGGATCTGGCGGACAGCGTAAACGATGCGCTGACAGCCATGGGTTATCCCACCTGGCAGGTGGACGACTACCGCATGAAGGTGGGGCGCGGATTCCGAAATCTGATGGAAAACAGCGTTCCGGCGGACAGACGGGAGGACAGTGCAGTGATCGACGAGATGCTGACCCATTTCGTGGCTGCCTATGACCGGCGTTACCAGAACAAGAGCTGTCCTTACGAGGGAATCCGGGAGCTGCTGCATGATCTGGAAGCCCATGGGATCCAGGTGGCAGTTAATTCTAACAAGCGGACGGATTACACGGAAAAGCTGGTGAAGAAGCTGTTCCCGGAGGTACCGTTTGTGGCTGTGTTCGGTGAGCGCCAGGGGATTCCGAAGAAGCCGGATCCGACAAGCGCACTGGAGATCGCGGGTCTTATGAAGCTTGCTCCGGAGGAAATGCTTTATATCGGTGATTCTGGAACCGATATGAAGACAGGAGCCAATGCCGGTATGGATACCGTTGGCGTTGCGTGGGGCTTCCGGGGACGCGGAGAACTGGAGGCCACCGGCGCTGTCTATGTAGTGGAAACGACCGGAGAGATTCTGGAGATCGCAGAGGGACGATAGAGGCAGAGGCTGTTTCGGAAAAAATAAAGAAAATCCGAGGCGGTTATTAAGAATCGACTGGTAAAATAGGCTTAGCTTGTGAAAAATGCAGGAGGGGAAAGCATGGATGAAATTACGGTACTGGTATGCGATGATGACCGGGAGATCGTGGAGGCGATCGACATTTATCTGAGGCAGGAGGGCTACCAGGTATTAAAGGCATATGACGGCGAAGAAGCGATCCGCCTGCTGGCAGAGAATAAAGTGGAGCTGGTGCTCATGGATGTCATGATGCCCAGGCTGGACGGAATCCGGGCGACGTTAAAGATCCGCGAGACGAGCAGCGTGCCGATCATTATCCTGTCGGCAAAATCCGAGGACGTGGACAAGATCCTGGGGCTGAACATCGGGGCCGATGACTATATCACGAAGCCCTTTAATCCGCTGGAGCTGGTGGCCCGGGTAAAATCCCAGGTGCGCCGTTACACGAAGCTGGGTACGCTTGCCATGGAAAACAGTGAGACGATCCACAAAACCGGCGGTTTATGTATCAATGACGACACCAAGGAGGTCACGCTGGAGGGTGAACCGGTCAAGTTAACCCCCATGGAGTATAACATTCTCCGGTTTCTTGTTATGAACGCCGGAAAGGTCTTTTCCATCGAGCAGATTTATGAAAATATCTGGAATGAGGAGGCCATCGGTGTGGACAATACGGTGGCGGTCCATATCCGTCATATCCGGGAGAAGATTGAGATCAATCCGAAAAATCCTACCTATTTAAAGGTTGTCTGGGGGGTCGGATATAAGGTAGAAAAGCTGTAGAAGGCAGAAAAGCTGTAGAAGGCAGAAAAGCTGTAGCAGGAGGTTTGCGGTGAAGGGACGAAGCTATACGCGGAGAAAGAAAATAAGGGTGCTGTTTTTGTTTATCCTTTTCATGGGGATCATTATGGCAGGAAGCTTCGGACTTTATTATGTCAACAATTTCAGCAAGTATCTGTTCAGCAAAAAGGAGCTGCTGACTACGGAGCGGTATGAGGATACGGAGACGCTGGAATGGAACATGCTTGACGATGTGGATCAGATCTTTGAACTGACGGCATTGTCCCAGGTGTTCGGAAACCGGGACGAGGAAAATATCCGGACGCCGCTTTACACGGCCAGGATCAACGGAACGGATTATAATCTTTGCCTGAGGGATCTTCAGAAAATCCAGACGATCATCAACAGCTATTATGAAAATCAGTATGGATCGGAAGACGGGCAGCTATACAGTGAGTCGGAGACCTGGACGGAGGCTCCTGAGGATTATGCGGAAGAAGACAGTGCGCTCACGGAGATGAAAGACGGATCCTACGAGGCAGAGACCGATGAGACGGCGTCCTCCTCCTACAGCTTTTATGAGGATGTGAAGGAGCAGGTCGGCTCTCAGGCATGGCTGGATCAGTACCTGGATCAGTTTTCAGTATTGTATGCCGGCATGATCAGCGGCGAGGATTACGACCGGGATAAGATTTCGGACGAAGAACAGAAAGAGCTGGATGCGCTGGAAAGCGAATGGTTTACCATGGATAATGACAGCCGGGAGGCCATTGTAAAGGCCAATGGCTGGGAAAATTATTACGGAGATCAGTGGCCGCAGCGCTACGCACTGGAAAATTCGGCGGAGATCCTGATCTATCCGGGCCAGCGGGTCCTTCTGCTCCATGATTATATCCAGCAGAAGGAGATCCATGAGCAGGAGACGCTTCTGGAGGCATGTGACACAGCCCAGGACAGGCTGGATACCTTTTACAGACTTAAGAACCGGCTGGATGCGGAGGAGACAAACCTGCGCTACATTGTCCGTGATGACAGCATAAATCTTTGGGAAAGCAACACGGAGCTGCCTGAGTCGGAGCTGATGAAGCTGGAAAAATATGTTTCCTATGAAAGTGACAGCCACCGGATCCATACAAATTTCGAAAAGGCGGAGCCGTCGGCATCAAGTCTGGAATATCTTTCCTCTTCGCTGGTGGGAACGCAAAAGGGTGCATCGTTTCTTGTGGCGCTGGACACCACATATCCGGTCCGGGATGATTACAGCCTGCAGTCGGCGGATTTTGCAAGCTGCCGTCCGATCCTGATCCTGTCGCTATTTGCAATCATCGCCGGATTTTTAGGCGTGGTACCATCATTCATCTATCTTCTGGCATCGGTAGGGCATCAGGAAGATTATGACGGGATCTGGCTGGATAAATTCGATCAGTGGCCGACAGAGCCGGCAGTAGCTCTGATTATCGGCGGAATGCTGGTGATTGTCTGGTTTGGCGGAATCCTGGCACGGGTTCTTGCCTACAATTTTTTCACATCCCGAATGATCTATGATATCATGTCCATAATTTCGGCGGCCGTTTCGCTCATTATCGGACTGATCGGATTTTTCAGTGTGGTAAAGCGGCTGAAGGCCGGTATTTTATGGAAGAACAGCCTGCTGCGGAAGCTGAGCATGAAAATCGGAAGCTGGATCGGAGCTATGGTGCAGAGCTGGCCGGTCAGTCTGAAAACCGCCGGATTCATTGTTCTTTACTGGCTGTTCACGATCCCTCTGTGCATGTTTATTGCCATCAGCCGGCTATGGGGATCTCATCCGTTGTATTTCACAGCGATTCTGGTGTTTACGGGTGGTCAGATCGGAACCGCAGGCTTCGTGTTATGGTCGGAGGTCAAGCGTCAGAAGATCCTGGAGGGTGTGCAGAAAATCGCAGAGGGCAATCTGGATTATGTGATCGATGAAAATGGCATGACCGGCAGCAATAAAAAGCTGGTGGAATGTATCAACAACATCGGAGCCGGGCTTCAGGATGCGGTGGACACAGCCGTAAAGAGCGAGCGCATGAAGGCAGATCTGATCACCAACGTGTCCCATGATATTAAGACTCCGCTGACCTCCATCATCAATTATGTGGATCTGATGAAGCGGGAAAATATCACTAACGAGCGGTTGAAGCGGTATCTGGAGGTGCTGGATCAGAAGTCCCAGCGGCTGAAAAACCTGACGGAGGATCTTGTGGAGGCATCAAGGGCGAGCTCCGGAAATCTGACGCTCCATCTGGAACGGCTGAATTTTGTGGAGCTGGTAAAGCAGGCCTGCGGCGAGTTTGAGGAGAAGTTTGCGGAACGGAAGCTGACGGAGGTAACCTCGTTCCCTGAGCATCCGCTTCCGGTGATCGTGGATGGGCGGCGGACCTGGCGGATCATTGAGAATTTATTTCAGAATACGAAGAAGTATGCCATGCCGGGGACCAGGGTTTATGTGAGCGTTGAGGAGGCAGACGGCTATGCCTGCTTCACCATGAAAAATATTTCCGAGACGGAACTGAATATTTCCGCAGAGGAGCTGACGGAGCGGTTCATCCGCGGCGATTCGTCCCGAACCACTGAGGGCAGCGGCCTTGGCCTTTCCATCGCCCAGAGCCTCACCAGGCTTCAGAATGGCATCTTTGAGATCTACCTGAACGGCGATCTTTTCCAGGTCTCTGTCCAGTTTGAGCTGGCACCGGAAGAACCGGAGACGGAAACGGCTTCAGAAAAGGAAACAGAGGCTGACAGCGGAACAGGCGCAGAAACCGGAACAGATCACAGAACGGAATCAGCTTCGGAGTCCGGAGACAGAACTGCCGTCCGGACGGAGTCTCCGGCGCAGATCGGCGGTGGAAGCAAAGAAGAAGCCGAAGCCGAGGCAGAGTTTTTAAGAGAGGCAATGGAAGAGCTGAAAAGCAGTGGACTGCTGAAGAGATAGTAGAATTACCCCGCGCGTCCCCCATACCATCTAGGCGGCACAATCCCAAGTTGCCGCTATCTGGTATGGGAAGTGGAATGCGCGGGGATATCCGAGATTGGAGATAAAGATTGTGTGGGAGAGAGAAGCTGTAATAAATAGAACCGGAGACTGAAGACAGCCGTCGGTTCTATTCGTTGTTCAGTATGGAAATTCTTTCGCAGATGAGCTGCGAAAAACGTTCTTTCATATCATCTGGAAGATAGGATTCCTGGCACATTCGGATATAAGTATCTTTCAGGACAATAATTTTTTTAATCATTTTCTCGGCTGATTTTCGTAGAATACCGCAGCTGTCAGCGAAAATGAGGAAATCCTTACGGCGTATATTGTGTTTTTTTCCGTTGAGTGTAAGAGCAAGCTGTTCGGTATCTTCCGGAATGATGATATTAACCGGAAGCATATCATAAGCACTTGACAGATGATATAATCCACTGCCTTCTGATGTCTCAATTAAAGAAAAATTTTTCAGGTGCATATCAGAATTGCCGACAGCAAAAGAGAAAACAATCCGTAAAAACAGTTCTGCCATATCAAGACCGGCAGTTTGTGAATAGCGGGCAATTATTTTTGCACAGCGTTCATAGGATCCCTTGTATTTATCTGCGGTTAAACGATTTTCAAGCTGACAGAAATCCTCCATGGCAAGCATGTGAAGCTGGTTCGATTTTCTGATCCGGTCAATACGCTTTGTGATATAGGCCATTGAATGATCATCAGCCGAGATTTGCAAAAGAGCATAAGGAACGGTCTGTATTTTTGTAATATGTGCCATAGACATTACAAGATATTCTGCTTCTGGCAGCGCACGGTACTCGGCGGTTTGAGGCTTGAGGATATATCCGGTTGGATAGTTCACAAGCGTAAGGCGGGGGCGCTCCCTGTTTTCTTCTGATAAATGAAGGGAAAGCTTTTTTTGGACACCAGGTACGGTATAACCTTTTGCGGTGCTTTCGACAGCAAGCTGTTCAAGAACCTGTTCGGAAATATCAATATCCGGCAGAGTTTTTGTGCCAAAAAATTTTTTGACGCATGATTGGTGCCATTGCGCAGATTGTTTATTTAGTGTGATGGAGTTATCAAATTCTTTGCCGCAGCATAAACATTTCATTCTCACATCTCCTGAATACGGACATTGCCGATCGGGTCATGACAGGCAATAAGCAAAATTCCAAAACGGTCGTTTTTGTCTATTTTCCAATTGTGTGTTACCACATTTAAAAGCCATCCCTCAGGTATCAATCCGTCAAAAAAAGGAAATAAAACATGTGAGGTATATGGTTCTTTTCTTTTGGGCAGAGTTAAACTTACGGCAGTAGAAGAAGATAATTTCAAATAGTCGTTGTCGTACATGAATTCATATCCGAAATCAGTTTCTTTCAGTATTCCGGCAAAAGTATCTCGTACATATACGTATGCCTGGCGATAGGCCTCCATTAGTTATCATCCTTTCTTCCTGGAACGGCTTCCATGCCAAACATAGCAAGTGCCTGATTGACTTTATCCATTCGGACAGTTTCCTTACCTTGTTCAAGCTCACGGACAAAACGCAGTCCCAATCCGGAGCGAATTGCAAATTCCTCCTGTGTAAGTCCAGCTTCTTTTCGTTTTTGTTTTACAAAAATAGCAATCTCATTCATAAATACAATTATATACCCGATCAGGTACAATGTCAAGGAGCGGGTGATGGTATTACGCCTGATCGGGTATAATGCCCCCTAATTATAACAATAATACACCCGAAAAGGTATAATGCTTTACTGTATATGATAATATTATACCTATTAGGGTATAATATATAACATCGGTTAAGAATAAATTTTCGGAACTGGCGTGAAACCTGACCACATAGGCTTCCTTTGCATAGGTCTGTCCGTGGGAGACAATGGCCCGGTCGGAGTTTGGAGCGTAGAACGGGAAAAAGGTATAGGTATCGGCCTGGATCGTAACGCCGTCGGTTCCGTACCGCTGCCAGGGGATCGAATCGCCGGAAAAGAGGGTCAAAGAAATAAAAAGAGTTTTTATTATTTTATCATATCATAGGATTGCAGAAAATACACTGGAAATGCGCGCTTTCTCTTGACTTGTAAGGGAAATTTTATGATAATGATACCAGTGTAAAACGACTGGAAATGACAGCATACAAGGAGGGCTAAAAATGGTTACCTTATGGAAGCAGGGAGCTTACCTGATAAACGGAACAGAGCTGGTTCCCGATGATGAAGCAGGGAGAGCGAAACTGGCAGGAGAGCTGGGCGCATGTCCGGACCGGGCAGAGGCAGCGAAGCAGACTATGGCTTACGGAATCCTGGCGGCACATAATACGTCCGGGAGCATGGACAAGCTGAAAGTAAAGTTTGATAAGCTGACATCTCATGATATTACCTTCGTGGGAATTATTCAGACGGCAAGGGCCAGCGGACTGGAGAAGTTTCCGGTGCCGTATGTGCTGACCAACTGCCACAACAGCCTCTGCGCCGTAGGCGGAACCATCAATGAGGATGACCATATGTTTGGCCTTACCTGTGCGAAGAAATACGGCGGCGTGTATGTGCCCCCTCATCAGGCAGTCATCCATCAGTTTGCCAGAGAGATGCTGGCGGGCTGCGGAAGAATGATCCTGGGCTCGGACAGCCATACCCGTTACGGTGCGCTGGGAACCATGGCCATGGGCGAGGGAGGACCGGAGCTGGTAAAGCAGCTCCTCGGAAAGACCTATGATATCAACATGCCCGGTGTTGTGGGCATTTATCTGACCGGAAAGCCGGAAAAGGGCGTCGGTCCTCAGGACGTGGCGCTGGCCATTATCGGTGCGGTGTTTGCGAACGGCTATGTAAACAATAAGGTTATGGAGTTTGTCGGACCCGGTGTGGAGAATTTAAGCGCAGATTTCCGGATCGGTGTGGACGTTATGACCACAGAGACCACCTGCCTGTCCTCCATCTGGACCACCGATGAGAAGATCCGCGAATTCTATGAGATCCATGGACGGGAAGCGGATTATAAGGAATTAAAGCCGGGGAAAACGGCATACTACGACGGAATCGTGGAGGTAGATCTGAGCAGAGTGAAGCCCATGATCGCCATGCCGTTCCATCCCAGCAATACCTATACCATCGAGGAGGTCAATGCAAACCTGACGGATATCCTGGCCGATGTGGAGAAGCGGGCCAAGGTAAGCCTCGGCGGCGCGGTGGATTACAGTCTGGCGGATAAGGTCCGTGACGGAAAGTTCTATGTGGAGCAGGGAATCATCGCAGGCTGCGCAGGCGGCGGCTTTGAGAACATCTGTGATGCGGCGGATATTCTGGCAGGTGCAAGCATCGGAAACGGAGCCTTCACCCTCAGCGTATACCCGGCAAGTATGCCGGTTTACATGGAACTGATCAAGAACGGTGCGGCGGCGAAGCTCATGGAGACCGGCGCTGTGTTAAAGACCGCATTCTGCGGCCCCTGCTTTGGTGCGGGTGACACACCGGCAAACAATGCGTTCAGTATCCGTCATTCCACCAGAAACTTCCCCAACCGGGAGGGCTCCAAGCTCCAGAGCGGACAGATCGCTTCGGTTGCCCTTATGGATGCGCGTTCCATCGCAGCAACAGCAGTCAACAAGGGCCGTCTGACACCGGCCACGGATATGGATGTAAATTACACGAAGCCGAAGTACTTCTTTGATAAGACCATTTATGAAAACCGTGTCTTTGACAGCAAGGGCGTGGCGGATCCCTCTGTGGAGATCCAGTTCGGCCCCAATATCAAGGACTGGCCGGAGATGTCGGCGCTGACCGAGAACCTGCTCCTGAAGGTGGTTTCCGAGATCCATGATCCCGTAACGACCACCGATGAGCTGATCCCTTCCGGTGAGACCTCTTCCTACCGTTCCAATCCTCTCGGACTGGCAGAGTTTACCCTGTCCAGAAAGGATCCTGCGTATGTGGGACGTGCGAAAGAGGTTCAGGCAGCGGAGAAGGCAAGAATCCGCGGTGAGCGTCCCTGCCAGGTGCTTCCGGAGGCGGGCGAGGCTATGAACGCTGTCCGCACAAGGTTCGAGGATGCCGGACGGGAGAATACCGGAATCGGCAGCACCATCTTTGCCGTGAAGCCGGGCGACGGATCGGCAAGAGAGCAGGCGGCGTCCTGCCAGAAGGTTCTGGGCGGCTGGGCCAATGTGGCCAATGAATATGCCACTAAGCGGTACCGCTCTAACCTGATCAACTGGGGCATGCTTCCGTTCCTGATCGATAAGGGAGACCTGCCCTTTAAGAACGGAGACTGGCTGTTTGTTCCCGGAATCCGGAAAGCCGTAGAAGAGAAGCAGAGCGAGATCAGGGCGTATGTGACCGGTGACGGCATGAAGGAGATCACGCTCCGTCTCGGTGACCTGACGGATGACGAGCGCCAGATCATTCTGGACGGCTGCCTGATCAATTACTATAAGGCAAATCATTAAAGAATGCCGGGGCTGCCGGCGTTATAAAACAGAGATTATAAAACAGAGTTGAGTTTCAGAGAAATTTAAGCTTCCTCCTGTATGATGTTCCCATCAGAAGAAACCGGGGCATGGCGTTTCCGGTCCAAAGGATCTGACGAGAATCATACAGGAGGTTTTTTATGAAGAAAATCAGACAGGCGGCAGCAGTGGTCATGACAGGGATACTTCTTGTGACGGCGGCAGGCTGCCAGACGGCAGATACAGCCCAGGGAGAGTCCGGGCAGACGGCAGATGCGGAAAGCAGCGGGGAAACCGGGCAGACGGTGGATCAGTCGGTGATCGAGGCCGCAGTAGAGGAAGCAGAGAGCATAGACGACAGCTGGTCGGAAGACGAGGTGGATTCCGTTGTGACGCTGGAGGAAGATACCGCAGAGGAATCCGGAAGCGGCGTCCAGATTGACGGGAATACGGTGACGGTCGTAAAGGGCGGTACCTATCTGTTCCGCGGAACCTTAAACGGACAGATCGTAGTGAATACGGATAAGAAAACGGATGTGCGGCTGATTCTGGACGGCGTGACCATCACCTGCGAGGACAGTGCACCTATCGATGGGATCCTGGCACAGACCATCACGGTGACGCTGGCGGAGGGAAGCGAAAATGTCCTGACCGACGGCACCGGGTACGTTTATGATGATGCGTCCAAGGAAGAACCGAACGCGGCGCTTTATGCCAAGAATAATCTGGTCATCAACGGAAACGGAAGCCTTACTGTCAACGCAAACTTCAACTATGGGATCAATGCCAAGGACAGTCTGATCCTGGCAGGCGGAACCGTCACGGTCAACAGTGTGGAGGACGGGATCCGCGGCAAGGATTCGGTGATCATTCTCGGAGGAACGTACAACGTTACCAGTCAGTCCGACGGGATCAAATCCTTCAATGATGAGGATGACGACTGCGGCTGGATCTATGTCGCCGACGGAACCTTTGTGATCGATGCCCAGGAGGACGGATTCCAGGCAGAGACGCTTTTGCTGACGGAAGGCGGAAGCTATCAGGTGACGACCGGAGGCGGAAGCGAAAACGGAAGAGTCCATAACGAAGAAATGGGCGGCATGCCCGAAAATGGCGGAGCACCGGGGAACGGAGCCGGCGCCGGAAATGGCGGAGCGCCGGGAAATGGAGCCCCCGGAGGAAATGGCGGAGCGCCCGGGAACGGAGGCACCGGCGGAAATGATGGAGTGCCCGGGAACGGAGGCGGAAGCGGAAACGGAGATACAAACAGTTCCGGCGAGGAGCGGGAAACGCCGCCGGACATGGGAGATATGACGCCGCCGGATATGGAAGACGGAACCTTTGCGGACGGAGAAACACCGCCGGACATGGGAGATATGACCCCGCCGGATATGGAAGACGGAACCTTTGCGGACGGAGAAACGCCGCCAGACATGGGAGATATGACTCCGCCCGGTCAGAATGACGGAAATTCAGACAGCGGAAGCAATGCGTATGAGAGCGATGACGATACCCTTGACGATGCTGATAATGTGACGGATTCTGTGAGCCGGAAAGGATTGAAAGCAGGACTGTTGTTATCCATCAGCGGCGGAACCTATGAGCTGAACTGTGCCGATGATTCGCTCCACTCCAACGGAGATTTAACTGTCAGCGGCGGAGTCTTCACCATGGCAACGGGAGACGATGGTGCACATGCCGACGGAACGCTGACCGTAAACGGCGGCGAGATGGAGATCACCACCTGCTATGAAGGGTTAGAGGGAACGGAAATCGATGTAACAGGAGGAAGTGTGACGCTGACTGCTTCCGATGACGGAATCAATGCGGCGGGCGATGCCGGTTCGGTCCTGCTGTCCGTCAGCGGCGGAATTCTTCAGATCAATGCGTCCGGCGACGGACTGGATTCCAACGGAGATATAGTAATGACCGGGGGCGAGGTCTATGTGAGCGGCCCCACCGGAGACGGAAACGGTTCGCTGGATTATAGTGGAGACTGCCGCATCGACGGCGGACTGCTGTTCCTGGCAGGCAGCACCGGAATGCTCCAGAATCCCGGTGAGGATTCCGGTCAGAATACCATCACGGTGATCTATTCGGAGCAGCAGGAGACCGGAACGGAAGTGTCCCTCCGGACAGCCGACGAAGCGGTGATTGCGTCCTTTATGCCGGCGAAAGCCTACGCAAGCATTCAGGTATCCGCGCCGGAGCTGGCTGACGGAACCGTGGTATCCCTTTACAGCGGAGAAGAAAAGCTGGGAGAAATTACCGTGAGCGGAAGTGTAACCGTGGCAGATGAGACCGGGGCCGAGACAAGCGTGCGGACAATGGGCGGCATGGGCGGCCGGTAAAAGGAAGTATCAATGCGGCTCCACTCACACATTCCAGGCGGTTCCAATTGGAAGTCACCTCTGGAACGTGCGAGGGAGCCGCAGTCCGGAGCATCCTACTTCTGCTCTTCCAGCCACTGATCAAGATACTCATTCAGTGTGGTGAAGGAGCAGGCGCCCATATTCAGAATAAAGGTATGGAATTCTTTCAGGTCGAAGCTGCTTTCCAGGGCGGCTTCGGCTTTTTCGCGCAGGAGCATGAATTCCAGGTAGCCCACATAATACTTGAGGTAATAGGCAGGTTCGCTGACGATGGTGTTATAAAAACTTTGGACGAACTCTTCCCCCTGATCGCCGAAATAGGTGTCGATCAGCTCCGCGATCTCATCAGTGCCGCAGCCTTCGTAATGGATCCTTAAATCGGCAAGCGCATGAACGGCGAGGGTAATGGAAGAGTTGATCCGGTAAAGCTCTGCCAGATCGGCGGAACGGTCAGTGAGCCGGTTGTTCATGGCATAGGATTCATGCTCCACATAAAGTCCCCAGCCTTCGCTGTAGCCCTCATAATCCAGAAGCTTCCGCAGCGGTTCGGTGATGGTGGCGGATGCGTAAACGATCTGGTAAAGATGACCGGGGTAGCTTTCGTGAGCCAGAGTGGAAAACAGGCTGCTCTCATCGGTCTGGCTCTCGTTGATGTAGATGGTATTTTCCGATAGCGCATCAATGGGAGGAATCATGTAGAACGCAGGGCTGGTCAGGTCAGCCATGTAATCCGGCACATACTTGATCTGGTAGGAAGCATCCACGGGAAGCTCCGGATAATCTGCCTTCATGGCTTCTTTCAGATATTCTATGATCTCCTGGGGAGTCCGGTTCTCAGGAATCGTTCCGTCAAACTGATCCATCAGCTCCGGATTTTTCTTAAACAGGATCTGCATCTTCAGAATTTCAGTACTGATCCGGTCTTCGATCAGCGCAGTCAGTTCCTCCGGTGTGTGGCCGGATCCGACCATGCTTTTGATCAGCCATTCATAATATCCTTCTCCGCCTTCAATCTGGCAGAGACCGCCGTTTGTATTTCCTGTGCTGCGGATTTCCTTCAGGCAGGAGATAATGGAACGGTAGCAGGGAAGGACCCTGGTGTTTACCAGCTCTTCATTCTGTGCTGTGTACTTTGCCTTCTGATCCTCGGAAAGAGCGTTCAGGCTGTTCAGACGCTCCGTGAAAGACGAAAGATAAATGTTTTCTTCACTGGAGGTCAGGAATGCTTCGATCGCATCCACGACCTCATCGATCGAGGAGTCCGGCATGACGAAGCCCTGCTTTGCCCGTTCTTTTTCGAACTGGATCAGGGAATCCACATAGTCGGGAACGAGCGTCAGAAGTTCCAGATAATCGGTTACATCCTGTTCGCGGCGGAAGGTATATTCGGCCATGGTGACAGAAAAATTACTCTGAAAACCGGTGATCGGAGAAAATGCTTCCTGATAATAGTAATAATCGGAGCCTTCGAGCGCCGTTTCCAGATAATCCATCAGCACATCATAGGTC
>CAKRJM010000016.1 GCA_934351765.1 uncultured Lachnospiraceae bacterium
GTAGAAGAGCTGGTGGACGGTGATGCCGGGGTGAAGCTGCATCTGTTTCACATAGCTGGACAGGTCGTAGAGGAGGCTGCCGCTCCGCTTTTCATCATAATATTCCAGCATGCTGACGGGAACGCCCTGATCTCTGGCGGCTTTCTTTAAAAGCTCGCCGTCGTAGTAGGGGATCCCGGCCAGCTTTGCAGTCAGGATCCCGATCTCCCGGCCGCCGCTTCCGAATTCCCGTTCAATGGCGATTGATTTCATGGAATACTCCTTTCCGCAGCCGGAGCTGCTTTGTGATCCGGTTAAGATACCTGTTCAAACTGGCTGTTGTAGAGATCGGCATAGAAGCCGCCCTTTGCCAGAAGCTCCTCATGGCTGCCCTGCTCGATGATGTCGCCGTCCTTCATTACGAGGATCAGGTCGGCGTTTTTTATTGTAGAAAGACGGTGGGCGATAACAAAGCTGGTGCGGCGCTCGGTCAGCTGATCCATTGCTTTCTGGGTGATCAGTTCCGTTCTGGTATCGACGGAGCTGGTAGCTTCATCGAGGATCAGCATGGGGCTGTTCTGTATCATGGCACGTGCGATGGTGAAAAGCTGCTTCTGTCCGGCAGAAACGGCAATGTTTTCGCCAAGAACCGTATCAAAGCCCTGCGGGAGTGTTTCGATAAAGTGGTAAATCCCACAGGCCCGGCAGGCGCGCTCTAACTGTTCGTCAGTGACATCCGTATGGTTGTAAACAAGGTTTTCACGGACAGTTCCCTCCATGAGCCAGGTGTCCTGAAGCACCATGCCGAAGAGGTCATGGACGTTCTCCCGGGTCAGCTCAGAGGTGGGGATCCCGTCAATCCGGATGTTTCCGCTGTTCACCTCATAAAACCGCATCAGCAGGTTTACCATGGTCGTTTTTCCGGCGCCGGTGGGGCCGACGATGGCAACCTTCTGGCCCGGCAGCACATGGGCGGAGAAATCCTTGATGATGATCTTATCCGGCGTACTGGGGTAGCTGAATTTTACATGAGAAAATTCTACTTCTCCGCGGACATCCGTCAGGTGTGTTGTCTTTGCACTCTCGTCAGAAAGCTCTTCCTCCTGTAGGAAGTCAAAAATCCGGTCACCGGCGGCTGCGGCACTCTGCATCTGGGTCATACCCTGTGCCAGAGTGGTAAGAGGGGAGGTGAAGAGACGCACATACATGATAAAGGCAGTGATCACGCCGAAGGTGATCTGGCCGTTCATAACTAACACAGCGCCGAGAACGCAGACAGCCACATAGCCCAGGTTTCCGATGACGGTCATCAGAGGCTGCATGATACCGGAGAGGAACTGGCTTTTCCGGCTGGCCTCATAGACCTGACGGTTCATTTCATTGAAGTTTTTCTTCACATGATTGTTTGCTCTGGAAAGGCGGACAACGGCATGGCCGGAGTAGATCTCCTCAATGTAGCCGTTCATGCGGCCAAGGCTTTCCTGTCTGGCGATAAAGAATTTCTGAGAGCGTTTCATAATGAAGGCCATGAGCGCAAAGCCAAGAAGCGTTACAAGGATGGCGGCCAGAGCCATCCGCCATTCAGTCACAAACATCATGAGCAGGCAGCCGAGAAACTGAAAGATGGCACTGATCATGGAGGGCAGGCTGTTGGCCATGGCCTGCTGGAAGGTGCTGACATCGTTGGTCACACGGCTTAAAATATCACCATAGGAGACCGTTCCGAAGCATTTCATGGGAACGCGGTTGATCTTTTTACAGAGATCCTGCCGCATCTTCCAGGAGAGCTTTAAGGTGATGGTGGCCATGATGTAATGCTCAATATAGGTAAACAGGCTGCTGCACAGATAAAAGATCAGAAGCATTATTCCGACCTTTCCGATGGCAGTCAGGTCAATGGAGGAGGTCAGTCCGTCTGCGATCAGATCCGTGATCCGGCGGAGCTGGTTAGGCCCGATGAGGGTCAGGACTGCTCCGGCGATGGCCAGAACCATTGCTGCGATCATGGGGATCAGAATATTTCCGGAGTAGGAAATCATTTCCTGAAGGACACCGGTAATCCCACGCTTACTCTTTTCCGGCACATTCATGCCGCGGTTCATCATTCTTCTGTTATTCATAATCGATTTCACTCCCTTATGCACCAAGCTCTTTTTCGGACAGCTGTGACATGGCAATCTCGCGGTAGACAGAACAGTTTTTAAGAAGCTCTTCATGTGTTCCGATGCCCACGGCTTTTCCTTCATCCAGAACGACAATCTTATCGGCGTTTTTGATGGTGCCGATCCGCTGTGCCACGATCATGCAGGTGGTGCCGTTTAACTGTTCGGCCAGGCCTTTGCGCAGCATGGAATCGGTTTTGTAATCCAGGGCGGAGAAGGAGTCGTCAAAGATCAGGATCTCCGGCTTTCGAGCCAGCGCTCTTGCAATGGACAGACGCTGCTTCTGACCACCGGAGACATTGCCGCCTCCCTCGGTGATGGGGGCATGGATGCCGTCGGGAAGCTTTGATACAAATTCTGTTGCCTGAGCGAGAGACAGTGCCTGTGTTACGTTTTCATCCGTAGGGGCAGCGGTGCTTTCACCGAACAGGACGTTTTCGCGGATATCACCGGCGAAGAGTACGGCCTTCTGGGTCACATAGCCGATCCGGTTGTAAAGCGCATCGAAGCTGTAATCCCGGATATTTCTGCCGTCCAGCAGCACCTCTCCGGAGGAGACATCATAGAACCGCGCCGCCAGGCTGACAAGGGTAGTCTTACCGCTTCCGGTGGCACCGATGAAGGCGATGGTCTCCCCTTTATTGACCTTAAAGCTTACATGCTCCAGGACATCCTTTCCGGAGGAGGAAGGATAATGAAAGGAAACATCTTTAAATTCCAGAGTACCCTGTTCGGGGGCTTCAGAAGCAGTGCCTTCTTTCAGCCCGATTTCTGTGTCCAGCACCTCGTTGATACGTCCGGCGGAAACCTGGGCGTAGGGAAGCAGCATGACGATCATGACCATCATCATAAAGGACATGATGACGTAGGTGGCATATGTTCCGAATACGACGATGTTGCTGAACTGGGAGATCCGGCCGGTCATATCGGTCAGTGCCGTGTTTTCCACGATGGAAGCACCGACCCAGTAGATCACCAGAGCCAGGGCATTCATGGCAAAGGTGACGGTTGGCATGAGGACTGCCATTCCCCGCTGGTTAAAGAGCTGGGTGTTCATCAGAATATCGTTGGCCTTTTCGAATTTATCCTCCTGATACTGCTCGGCGTTGAAGGCATGAACGACATTGATGCCGGTCAAATTTTCTCTGGAGATCCGGTTGATGTTGTCGGTCAGCTTCTGAACACGCTTGATCCGGGGCAGGATAATGGTCACGATGGTAAGCATAACCACCAGAAGAGCAGCAACGAAGCCGGCAGTGATCACAGAAAGCGTCCAGCTCTTTCCGATGATCTTGATGACCGCCCAGACTGCCATAATGGGAGCCTTGATCAGGATCTGAAGCCCCATTGCCAGGAACATCTGGATCTGGGTGATATCGTTGGTGGTACGGTTGATCAGGCTGGGAACGGAGAAGGCCTGCATCTGTTCCTGTCCGAAATCGGCAACCTTATGAAAGACCTTTTCACCGGTGGTATAAGTGAAGCCGGAAGCAACCTGGGCGGCAAGATAACCGCAGAGGATGCTCAAGAAGGCACTGACAAGGGTACAGCCCAGCATTTTCAGGCCCTCCCGGCCAACCTGGGCGATCGTACTGCCCTGGGTCTCGATGAGTACGGTCAGGCTGCTCATGTAATCGGGAAGCTTTAAGTCAAAATAAATCTGCCCCAGGATCAGGAGCACACATAAACCGGCCATGCCCCATTCCCGTTTTCTCATTTTTTTCAAAAGTTTTAACACGTTAGTCCTCCTTTATGTTGTCATAGCCTGGAACTGCCAGGGAAACCGCCGGCTCTTATTCCCGGCGGCTTTTTGTTTCCTCTTCCTCCGCAGCCAGGGCTTCCAGTGCTGCCAGAAGCGCCCGCTCCGCAGTCTGAACGGCGAAATCCAGGGCATATTCTGCCCGCAGAAGCTTTGATTCCGCCGACTGGGGCATCAGAAAATCATCGGGGCAGATCTGCTTCAGCTGATCCTTCGTCTGACGGATGATCTGCTCGACCTGGTCATAGGATTCAAAAAGGATCCTGGCGGTTTTTGCATGAGAATATTTCATGTTCTCCCGGAGAAGCTGCTGATTGTTACTGATCTCACTCCGAAGCGTGCGGATCATGGTATCGCGCTGTTCGCCGGTCATGGAGCTGATCTGGCCGAGCTGATCTCTCAGCCTGCTGATTTCGCAGTCAAGCTGCTCCAGCTTGAGGCAAAGTGTGGTATCCGGCATATTGATTCCTCCTTGCAGACGGATATGGTCTTTCTTTGAAACGTTACTTATTTTAGCCGGGAACGGAGAAAAGTGCAACTGACAGGTTTTGAATGGTGTATAGACAAAAACGGAAAAGTGTAAAAGAAAATGAAAAAGTGTAAAAGAAAATGAAAAAGGGAGATCTCGGACAGAGATCTCCCGGGTCAGATAAACGGATCAGTTCTGGGGGTCAGAACGGAAAAAGATAGCGTCTGCGGTGGCGCAGACACGGTTCGGATCGGTGGTCCAGAGCTCCGAGCGGAGCTGTACCGTACTGCGGCCGATACGGATCACCCATGCTTTTGTATGAACCGGCTCGCCCTGCTTTACCGGCCGGAGGAAATTCACATGGATGTCAAGGGTCGGAGTGGCTTTGTCACCGGTAAAGGCGCGGCTGGCAATGGCCATATTGGCGTCGAGAAGGAGGGAGATCAGACCGCCGTGCATGGTATGGTAAATATTGATCTCCCAGTCTTCCATGGGGTGAAAAAGCTCCAGTGTCTGTTCTGCTGCGCTGCAGCCGATGAATTCGACCTTCATCATCTGATTGATGTCGCTGCGCTGGTCGCGTTTCTCCAGCTCTGTCCGGATGCGCTGTTCCAGCTCTTCCTGTGTAAAATGTACCGCCATGTTATAAATCCTCCTTTGTCTGCGTGCATTTTTCCGCAGAAACCTGATCCCAGTATTCCTGAACCAGATGGATCAGACCGGCCATCTGCGGGGTAACGTACTTGTTTTTATGATAATAAATATTAACATAAAGCTCGAGCTGAAAATCAGATACCGGAAGGATTGCGATCTCATGCTCCTGGGCCGCTTTTCGGATCCGGTATTCCGGGAGAAAGGAAATCCCCATGTTCTGGCGGACCAGTGCAAAGATAAAGCCGTTGCTGACGGTTTCCAGAAACGGATTTACCTCCAGTCCCTGCAGGCGGGCAGCATGATCCAGCTCCTGACGGATGACCGTATGCGTTCCGGTCAGGATCAGCGGCTCCCGCAGGACGTCTGCCAGCCGCACATCGTCCTTCTTTGTCAGAGGATGATCTATGGCAGCAATAAAAACTGCCCGGACCGGATAGTTTCCTGCATGGACACAGCCGGGGATCTCCTTTTCATTGCCCAGTGTAAAAATCAGATCAACCTCTCCGTTCTTCAGCTTTTCCAGTAACGGTGCCGTAACATCCATTTCAATCTGCATGGATACATTGGGGAAGCGCGTTCGATACTCGCCGAAATTTTCCAGCAAAATGGAATACATAATGGATTCCACAATGCCAACCCGGACAGAACCGAAAACCTGGGCCGAGCTGGCATGATTCAGGGACTGCATCTGTTCCTGCAAAGAGAGAATTTTATTTACATAAGGAATCAGCTGGCTGCCGTAGGTGGTCAGGACAACGCGCCTGCCGAAATGTTCAAATAAGGGACGGTTCAGCTCCTGTTCCAGCTGCTGGATATGGGTGGTAACGGTGGACTGGGCATAGCCCAGCTCTGCCGCGGCCTTTGTAAAGCTGCCAAGCTCCGCAACGCGGAGAAAGCTGTACAGATTCCGAAATTCCATGAAGGCATCTCCTTCCACTTTAACTATCGAAAAAAATGAATCTTCGATTCCATTCTATCAATTGTACAAATATAAAACAAGATGGTAAGATATAGAAAATAAGATTTGTGCAAATTAACTATAAGAAAGGAGGAAAAATCAAGATAATAAGGCAATCTGTATATAAGTGAAATGACTGAGAGGAGAACCAACTATGAAAGAAGCAAAAACAAAGAAAACCCCATCGTTTGGCTATGCGCTTGTGGTCATGATTGTTGTGTTTGCGGTTATTATGATCCCTTCTCTGGCGTGGGGATCAAAGATCAATGCGCTGTTTCTGATGGCATGGCTTGTAGCGATCGTTCTGTGCCTGCCCCTTGGCGTATCCTATAAGGAGCTTCAGGAAGGAATGGTCAATAACTGTAAACGTGCGATTGTTCCGGTTATTATTGTTCTTTGTGTCGGGGCGCTGGTTGGTACCTGGAACGCGGCAGGTACCGTTCCCCTGATCATCAGCTTTGGCGTAAAGGCAATTTCTCCGCACATGTTTCTTGCAACGGCATTTATTCTCTGTACAGTGACTGCACTGGTGACCGGTACTTCTTGGGGAACCTTCGGTACAGCAGGCCTTGCACTGGCCGGGATCGGAATGGGTCTGAACGTGAATCCGGTCATGACAGCCGGTGCGGTATGTGCGGGAGCATTCTTCGGCGACACGATCTCCCCCATGTCCGACAGCCCCAACATTGCGGCGGCCGTTTCCGATGTTGACCTGTTTAAAGGAATCAAGCATCAGGCAAAGGTAACGGTACCGGCGGCTGTGATCTGTATTATTATCTATTATTTCGTTGGTCTCCAGTACAAATCAACGGAAGTCAATCTGGATCTGATCAGCGATATCACAAACACCATCGGCGCCCATTTCCATTCCGGTTTTCTGGCGTTGCTGCCAGCCATCTTTGTCATTGTACTGCTGGCCTGCAAGATTCCTTCGATTCCGGCGCTGCTTGGCGGTGCGATCTTCGGCGGCGGAGTGGCCTGTCTCTATCAGGGGCATACGATCAATGAAGCGATCACCTATTTCTGGAGCGGCTTCACCATCGATACCGGCGTGGAATTCGTAGACAAGCTGCTGAACCGCGGCGGCGTCACCAGCATGACCAGTACAGCAGTGATGTTCCTGTTTGCCTTCGGTTTGTTCGGGATTCTGGATGCGGCAGGTATTATCAATGCATTTATTGAACCATTCACCAAGCACATGAAGACCAAGCTCAGCCTGATCGTTGCAACACTGATCATGTCCGTATTCGGTACGCTGGTCGGCGCATCCATGAACTTCGCCTATGCGTTCGCAGGAAGCATCATGGAGCCGATCTATGAGAAGCGCGGTCTGGAAAAGGTCAATCTGATGCGGGCCCTTGGAGTCGGGTGTACGGCAATGGCCGTTCTGGTTCCCTGGAGTCTCAGTACAACCGTGGCGATTCCGTTCCTTGGTGTAGAGCCGCTGCAGCTGATCCCTTATAATTTCTTCCTGTTTGTTGCACCGGTTGTTCTGATCCTCTGGACGATTTTCGGAAAGGATACGCTCTGGACGAGTGAGGCCAGGGCACTGGAAGAGAAAAAGCAGGAAAAGAAGCATAAAAAAGAATCCTAATAGTTGACATTTATATAAAAGTAAGGAGGCGTTTTTGGGTGAATATCATTACGATTAACCAGAAATGGTGCAAGAAATGTACGATCTGTGCAGCGTTCTGCCCGAAGAAAGTGTTTGATCTGGATGAGGACGGCAGGCCGATCCCGGCACGTCCCGAGGACTGTATCGGCTGCGGGCTGTGCGAGCTGCGCTGTCCGGATTTTGCAGTAACGGTTGTTAAGGAGGAGGGCTGATCATGAGTGAATTTAGATTTATGCAGGGCAATGAGGCGATGACCGAAGGCGCAATTGCTGCCGGAGCCAGATTTTACGCAGGTTATCCCATCACCCCGTCCAGTGAAGTGGCAGAAACCTCATCCATCCGTCTTCCGCAGGTTGGCGGTCTGTATGTCCAGATGGAGGATGAAATCGGAAGTATTGCAGCATTGATCGGTGCATCCTGCTCCGGTAAAAAAGCTTATACGGCTACCAGCGGTCCCGGTATTTCCCTGATGGCAGAGAACCTCGGCGTGGCAGTTATGAGTGAGATTCCCTGTGTTCTGATCGATGTACAGCGTTCCGGCCCCAGTACCGGACTTGCAACAAAGCCTGCACAGGGCGATATCATGCAGGCACGCTGGGGTACACACGGTGATCATGGAATCATTGTTCTTTCCCCGTCCTCTGTTCAGGACTGTTTTGACCTGATGGTGAAAGCATTTAACTTTGCAGAGCTTTATCGTACACCGGTAATCTTCTTATCTGACGAGATCGTCGGACATCTGCGGGAGCAGGTGATCATTTACGAGCCGGATGAAATCGAGATCGTAGACAGAAAGAAACCGACCTGTGCACCGGCTGATTATACTCCGTTTGATTACTCCGGCGGCATTGCGCCTCTGGCATCCTACGGCAGTGAATATGTGTTTAAGATCAACGGCAGTATGCATGATGAAATGGGTCGTCCGTGCGCACGTCCCGATAATGCAGACCGCGTGATCCGTCATTTAACCGATAAGATCGAGAAGCATCGTGACGAGATCAGTATGACCCGCAAGTACAATATGGAGGATGCGGAGTATGTGATCATTGCCTACGGCGGCACAGCCCGTTCTGCTCTTTCTGCAATGCAGAAGGCAAGGGACAAGGGAATCCGCGTCGGTGTTCTGCAGCTCGTGACGATCTGGCCGGTTCCCGAGAAGGAGATTCTTGAGACCATGAACCTGGCAAAGGCGGTAATTGTTCCGGAGCTGAATCTTGGTCAGTATATCAATGAGATTTATGCACGTAACCCGAAGAACATTCCCGTAGTTGGCGTAAACCGTGTGGACGGCAAACCTATTGAGCCGACCGAGATTCTGAAAAAGATTGAGGAGGTTGTGAAATAATGTTGCAGGATTATTTATTAGAAGAAAAGCTGCCGCTGTTCTGGTGTGCAGGCTGCGGCAATGGCATTGTACTGCATGCGATTCTCCGAAATATGGACAACCGTCACTGGACTCGTGAAAACACTGTGGTTGCCACCGGTATCGGATGCTGGGGCAAGGCTGATGATTATGTAAAAACAAATTCCTTCCATGGAACCCATGGACGTGCGCTGGCATTCTCGACAGGAATCAAGCTGGCAAATCCGGATCTGAATGTGGTAACCCTCATGGGCGACGGCGATGGCATCACCATCGGCGGAAACCATCTGATCCATGCGGCACGCCGGAATGTTAATGTTACCGCAATTATGGTAAATAATCTGAATTACGGTATGACCGGCGGTCAGTACTCCGGTACAACTCCGAAGCACTCGATCACCAAGACTTCTCCGTACGGACATGTGGAAAATGGATTTGATGTCTGCGGCGTTGTAAAGGCAGCAGGAGGCAGCTTTGTTGCACGCGGAACGGTTTATGATGTAGTACAGCTGGAAAAGCTGATCGGTCAGGCGATGGATCATAAGGGCTTCTCCTTTGTGGAGGTTATCTCCCCGTGTCCGACTCATTTTGGCCGTTCAAACAAGCTGGGCAATGCCCCTGCCATGATGCAGTGGATCAAGGATCATACCGTTTCTGTGGCAAAGGCAGAAACAATGAGCGAAGAGGATCTGCACGGAAAGTTTGTAACCGGTGTCTTTGCAGACCGGGTGAAGGAAGATTACAGTACCGCTTACCAGCGCGTCATTGATAGTCTGAAAGGAGCGGAGGAAGCATGAGCAGACAGAAAGAAATTACCATCAGCGGTGTCGGCGGACAGGGTATGATCTTATGTGGAACAATGATTGCGGAAGCCGCAGCCATTCATGATCACAAGCGCGCGACACTTTCTTCGGAATATGGCGTTGAAACTCGAGGTACGTTTGCAAAATCGGATGTTATCGTTTCGGATGAAGAGATTTATTTCCCGGATGTTACAGATCCGGATCTGATCATCTGCCTGGCTCAGGTTGCTTATGAGCGGTATTCCGGCAAGGTCGGTGACAAGGCTCTGATCATTTACAATGAGGCAGAGGTTACTCCGAATGCAGATCGTGCAGCGTTTGAGCGTGGAGTTAATATTACAAAGCTTGCAAAGGAAGTCGGACATCCCGCAGTTGCCAATATCATTACCATGGGGATCATTGTAGGTCTTCTGGAAGTGATCACGGTGGAGGGCGCGGAGGATGCAATCCGCCGGTTCTTCGGAAAACGTGGAGAAAAGATGGTCGCACTGAACTGTAAAGCATTTGAGGTTGGTTATGAGGTAGGTAAAAAATTTCGATAAAAAAGGAAAGGGGATCAAGCGATGAAACTTAGTGAGAAAGCAAAGAGTCTTCCTGCATCCGGTATCCGTGCCATGTTTGCATTGGCAGAAAAATATGAAAACACGATTAATCTCTGTATCGGTGAACCTGGATTTGCCACTCCGCAGCATATTATTGATCAGGGCTGCTGGGCATGGAACCATGGATATACCAAGTATGTATCCAATCCCGGTCTTCCGGTTCTGCGTGAAGCGATCGCAGATAAGCTGAACCGTGAAAACGGATTCCATGTAGGTCCGGAGAACGTGATCGTTACGTTTGGTGCGAACCAGGCATTATTCGCTGCTTTGCAGGTTACCCTGAACCCCGGAGATGAGGTTCTTGTGCCGAATCCCTGCTTTTCCAATTATTTTGGTTATATCGCACTGGCACAGGCCGTGGCTGTACCGGTTCCCACTTATGAAAAGGATCATTTCCATGTAAAGGCTGAGGTCCTTGAAAAGTATATTACTGACAAGACCCGTCTTCTTATTATCAACTCGCCCTGCAATCCGACCGGCAGTGTTACGCCGAAGGAGGATCTCATGGAGATCGCAGAGCTGGCAAAGAAGCATGATCTGATCGTTGTAGCGGATGAGCCCTATGAGCATATTCTGTTTGACGGAAATGAGCATTGCAGTATTGCAACGCTGCCTGGAATGTTTGAACGTACCATCACCGCAAACGGTTTCTCAAAGACCTATGCAATGACTGGCTGGCGTATTGGCTACGGCGTAGCAGATCCGGAGACAATCAAGGCGATGACCCTGGTTCTTGCCAGCACAACCTCCAATGTTACGGCTGCGGTACAGATTGCGGCAGTGAAAGCATTGAAGGGAAGCCAGCAGTGTGTGGCAGATATGAATGCGGAATACTGGAAGCGCCGTGATATTCTGGTGAAGGGCTTAAATGAGACCAAGGGAATTTCCTGTATTACACCGGAAGGTGCATTCTATGCATTTGCCAATATCAAAGAGCTGGGAATGACATCAAAGGAAGTAGCGATCAAGATTCTTGACGAGGTACAGGTTGTTACAACACCTGGTGATGCGTTTGGTCCGGCCGGTGAAGGATATCTTCGTTTTTCGTTTGCGGCATCGGAAGAAAACATCCGTGAAGCACTGAAGCGTATCCAGTCTTGTCTTGGAACAAAGTAAGCCATTGAAAAATAAGGATTAAACGATTGTTTTGGGCACTGATCACAAGAGAGGAGCAAGTTACTTATGAATGTATGGACGATAGCAGGCATTGTTCTTGTATTGGCATTGATCATTGGTGTCGGCCTGCTTTCCGGCCGAAAGGTGCAGGACGCAAAGGATTTTGTCAGCGGAGGGGGGAAGGCAGGACCGCTTCTGGTATGTGGAACGATCATGGGAGCGCTGGTCAGCAGCCAGGCCACCATTGGTACAGCGCAGCTGGCGTTTCATTATGGCCTTGCGGCGTGGTGGTTCACACTGGGATCCGGGATCGGCTGTCTGATCCTGGGAGTCGGATATGCTTCGTCACTCCGTCGAAGCGGGTGTATCACAGAACTGCAGATTGTTTCCAAGGCGTATGGAGCTGCCGCGGGAAGTCTCGGTTCGGTGCTTTGTTCATTGGGTATATTTATAAGCGTTCTGGCACAGGTTGTTGCCTGTTCCGGTCTTGTAGTAACTCTGTTCCCTCAGGTTTCCATTCCTGTTGCCGCCGGAATTTCCGTCATTGTAATGGGATTCTATGTACTCTTTGGCGGAGCATGGGGCGCAGGAATGGGCGGTGTCGTGAAGCTGATCCTTCTTTATATGGCATCTGTGGTGGGAATGGTCTATGTTCTGGTTGTCAGCAATGGAGCGACAGGACTGCTTTCCAGTCTGAATTCTCTCCTTTGCGGGACTGACCTGGGTCTGATCCAGAAGACGGCCAACGGACTTCCCAATCTGGAGACCGCCGCCGACTTAGGATCACGCTTTCAAAGTCTGGTCGCCCGCGGCGCGATGAAGGACATCGGCTCCGGAATCTCCCTGCTTCTGGGTGTTCTGTCGACTCAGACCTATGCACAGGCTATCTGGAGTGCGGAAACAGACAAAAAGGCAAAACGCGGAGCGCTGTTAAGCGCCGTTCTGATCCCGCCGCTGGGAATTGCGGGGATCTGCATTGGAATGTTCATGCGTTCCCACTATCTGTTACAGGCAGAGGTTGATGCATTGACCGCAGCAGGCGCGGCAGTACCGGAGCTTCCGGTGCTTGCCAGCACGATCCAGGTATTCCCGATGTTCGTGATCAATCATCTTCCGGCGCTTGTGGGCGGTATCATTCTCGGTACCTTACTTATCACGACAGTCGGAGGAGGCGCAGGTCTTTCTCTTGGTATGGCAACCATCCTTGTGAAGGATATTTACAAGCGGATCAACAAAAACATCAGTGAACAGAAGGAACTGACGGCTACCCGTATTATTCTGGGCGGCGTCCTGATCGCGGCGGCTGTGATCGCAGCGCTGGTTCCCAGCAGTACGATCAACGATTTCGGCTTCCTGTCCATGGGACTGCGTGGTTCAGTCGTACTGATTCCCATGAGCTTTGCGCTCTGGGTCAAGGGACCGGTAAATCAGGCCTGCATTCTGATCTCGATCATTTTCTCGCCGCTGGCGGTTCTGATCGGAAAATTCATACCGCTGCCGTTTGACGCACTGTATCTTGGCATGCTGGTATCTCTGGTGTGCTGTGTACTGGGACGGATCCTCGGCGGAAAACAGATTGGAACGTGCAGCGGAGCGGTGTCGTGATAAGCTGAGATAAAAGAAAGGAAAAGAGTATGCTTCGAAGTTTAGAGGAAGTCCTGGCTGCGGCCAGGCAGGCAGAGGCCTGTACCATAGCGGTTGCAGCCGCACAGGATCAGGATGTACTGACAGCAGTTTATGCAGCAGTTCGTGAGGGGATCGTGAAGCCGGTTCTTGTAGGTGACCGTGAGGAGATCCTGAAGATCGCACAGGAAGCATCGATTCCTGTGAAACCGGAGGAGATCGTTGACGAACCGGATAAGGCTGCTGCATGTATGAAGGCAGCGGAGCTGGTACGGGACGGCAAGGCGGATCTGCTGATGAAGGGGTTCGTGGATACCTCCCTGATCATGAAGGCAGTCCTGAACCGTGAAAACGGACTGAAAAAGTCCAGTACCATCAGCCATGATGCCGTTATGGAGGTTCCCGGCTTTGACCGGCTGTTCCATGTAACGGATTCGGCCATGAACATCGCTCCGACGCTGGATCAGAAGGCAGCAATTCTCGAGAATGCAGTGGAAGTGGCTCATGCGCTGGGCAATGAAATGCCGAAGGCGGCTGTGCTCTGTGCAGTAGAGAAGGTCAATCCGAAAATGGAATGCACACTGGATGCAAAAGAACTGACAGAACGGAACCGGAACGGACTGATTAGGGGCTGTCTGGTGGATGGACCTCTGGCGCTTGATAATGCAGTTTCTCCGGCTGCGGCAAAGCATAAGGGGATTTCAAGCCCTGTGGCCGGTTATGCGGATATTCTGCTGGTGCCGGATATCGAAGCGGGAAATATGCTGAATAAAGGCATGGAGTATTTTGCCGGAGCAAAGAAGGCTGGCGTAATGATGGGAGCAAAGGTGCCGATCGTACTGACCTCCCGGGCATCCTCGCCGCAGTCCAAAATGTATTCCATCGCACTTGGCGTTGTGATTGCACTGAATATGAAGGAGAAAGCCGAATGAGACAGGAAGCGTATCAGATCATTGCGATCAATCCAGGATCTACCTCAACGAAGGTCGCAGTGTTTGACGATGAAACAAAACGTTTTTCCATAAATGTATCGCATTCGTCGGATGAGTTGAAAAAATTTGCGGAAATTGTTGATCAGCTCGACTATCGGAAAGAAACCATTCTGAGTGCTCTTAAGGAGCATGAGGTTGATCTGAGTAAAACTGCTGCATTCAGCGGCCGCTGCACCGGGCTCCTTCCCATGCCCGGTGGGGTTTATGAGGTCAATGACCTGATGTATGAACACGGCAGCATTGGTCCCGGAAGCAAACATCCGGGAAATCTTGGCCCGATGATCGCCCGTGATTTTGCCCGCCAGTTCGGCGGCCGCAGCTTTGTTGTGAATCCAAGCAGTGTAGACGAGTTCTGCATGGAAGCGCGTCCGAGCGGAATGAAAGAAATTATCCGTACCAGCCGCGGTCATCCGCTTAATCAGAAAGAGGTTGCCCGCCGTTATGCGGAGCAGCTGGGAAAGCGCTATGAGGACATCAATGTTGTAGTTGTCCACATGGGCGGCGGTATTTCGGTGACGGCACATCGGAAGGGTCTGATGATCGACACCGTTGATTCCACCCGCGGTGAAGGCCGTATGGCACCTACGCGAAGCGGTACCGTTCCGGCCGCAGAGCTTGTGGAATTATGTTTTTCCGGAATGTATACAAAGAAGCAGCTGATGGATAAAATTATGAAGGTTGGCGGATGGACAGATCTGCTTGGGACAGCGGATGCGCTTGAGGTTGAACGCCGGATCAAGGCGGGAGACAGGTTTGCAAAGCTCATTTATGAAACAACCGCATACCAGATCGCAAAGGATGTTGGCGCATTGTCGGCGGTCCTGGCAGGAGAGGTAGACGGAATTCTGCTGACAGGCGGTCTTGCCTATTCGGATCCGTTCACGGAACTGATTACCCAGCGTACCCGGTTCATCGCTCCCGTGGTTCGTTTCCCCGGAGAGTTTGAGATGGAAGGACTGGCATCCGGTGCGCTTCGGGTATTGCGCGGTGATGAAATCCCCCAGTTTTACACCGGTAAGCCCGTGTTCCGCGGATTCGCCGAAGAAGGCTATGTTTCCGTCTGACCGGAGTATTTTATATCATACAGGCTCGGCGCAGAAATGCGCCGGGCCTATTTTACTGTGGGAAAAGGCCCTGTTTTCGTCTGTGGCGGGATTCCCTCAGTGATAAGACGGTAAACGGTATGGACGATCTCATCCAGATTTTCACTGTCGGCATCGGTCCAGCCGGCAAGGATGCCCATAATGGCCTGGCAGTGGTAGCGCTTTACCAGGTCGAACTGGGACTGGCTCAGATCGGCATACAGATGGCGGCTTCTGGCGAAGCTGTCAAAAATATCATAAGCCTGATCGGTCAGCATACCGCGGATCTCCGCAGCATAGTTGGTATTCTGGCTGCGGCGGATATAGGGAATGGAATTAACCGCAGTCAGAAAGAAGAAACGAAGCTTTTCCTCCGGCCCGGTCTGGGCATCCATGCCCTTCAGCCAGTGTGTGATCCCCTGTTTCATAGCCCAGCGCAGAAGATCCGGAATATCTGCAAAATGATAATAAAAGGTCTGTCGGGTGATCCGGCATTCTTCCACAATATCCTTTACGGTAAGCTTTTTGACCCGCTTTTCAAAGAGCAGGGTTCTGGCTGCCAGTGCGATGGTTTCTTTCATATCTGCTGCCATAAAATTCCTCCGGTCATAACTGCAAGATGGTACAGACCATTATACAGAAAAAAACGGTGGAGGGGAAGAGAGAATTTTATGACGGGCTAAATGAAAAAAAATATCAGGAACAAAGGTTAGGCTTGACAAAACGTGGTTTTAGGATATAATATGCGGTTATTCAAAGGAGGAATTGTATCATGGCAAAAGATTATAAGAAATTAGCGTTGTTTGTAGGCGGCACCTTATTCGGGAGTGCAGGAATCAAGCTCTTATCCAGCAAGGACGCAAAGAAAGTATACACGAACATAACAGCTGCCGTCCTTCGGATGAAAGACAGTGTAATGAGCACTGTGACAACGGTACAGGAGAACGCGGGAGATATTCTGGCAGATGCAAAGGAGATCAATGAGAACCGCGCCGCTGCAGCAGAGACCGTTGAAGATGCTTCGGAAGAATGTGGATGTGAGGATGAAGGCAAGTGCGAAGAGTCCTGCGCATGTGATGAAAAGGAAGAAGCAGCAGAAGAATTATGAAATTTCAGATTGAACATGAAAGCCGCGGGCGGATCCGTATCCGCGCGGTACAGAAACGGATGACGCTGGAGCAGGCCGATCTGTTTGAGGCATGGCTGGGACAGTTAAAGGGCGTGTCTCAGGCCACGGTTCATGAACGAACCTGCTGTGCCGTGATCTGTTATCAGGGCGACCGGAATGAACTGATCACGGCCATCAGCCGGTTTTCCTATCAGGCAAAGGGCATGGATGCTCTGATGCCGATCCACAGCAGCCGGGAGCTGAACAGGACCTATCAGGAAAAGCTGGTCAGCATGACGGCGTTCAAGTTTTTAAGACGTCTGTATCTTCCGGCTCCGTTAAATGCCATTTATACGGTATGCTGCGGAATTCCTTATGTATGGCGTGCGGCAAGATGCGTAGCAAAGCGTCGGATGAAGGTGGAGCTGCTGGACGGTGTTTCCATCGGAATTTCTCTGGTTCGCCAGGACTTCGGAACGGCCGGCTCGGTTATGTTCCTTCTGCGGCTGGGTGAGCTTCTGGAGGAATGGACCAGGAAGAAGTCCATGGATGATCTGGCACGGTGTATGTCTCTGAACATCGACCGGGTATGGTTAAAGACCGGAGACGAAGAGGTTCTGACACCGATCTCCAGGATTCAGGCGGGCGATGAGGTCTGCGTCCGGGTTGGCGGCATGATCCCGCTGGATGGTGTTGTGACCGAGGGTGAGGCCATGGTAAATCAGGCGTCCTTAACCGGGGAATCCATTCCGGTTGCAAAGCGTCCCGGCTCTGCTGTTTATGCAGGAACCGTCATTGAGGAGGGCGAATGTGTTCTCCGGGTAACGAAGCAGTCCGGAACCGGACGGTATGATAAGATCGTTACCATGATCGAGCAGTCGGAGCGGCTGAAATCCGCAGTGGAAAACCAGGCGTCCAGCCTGGCGGACAAGCTGGTTCCTTATACCCTTGTGGGCAGCGGACTGGTATATCTGATGACGAGAAATGTGACAAGGGCGCTTTCTGTGCTCATGGTCGATTTTTCCTGTGCGCTGAAGCTGTCCATGCCGCTGGCGGTGCTCTCGGCGATGCGTGAGGCAAGCACCTGCCATGCCACGGTTAAAGGTGGGAAATATATGGAAGCGCTGGCAAAGGCAGACACCATCGTCTTCGATAAGACAGGAACTTTGACGTATGCAAGTCCTGTCGTGGCGAAGATTGTGACCTTTGGCGGACGGAAAGAAAATGATATGCTGCGTCTGGCAGCCTGTCTGGAGGAGCATTTCCCTCATTCTATGGCCAATGCGGTGGTACAGGCGGCGAAAGAGCGCGGACTTGCCCATGAAGAGATGCATTCCCAGGTTCAGTATCTGGTGGCCCATGGGATCGCCAGTACGGTTGGCGGGAAAAAGGTCATCATCGGAAGTCATCATTTTGTATTCGAAGATGAGGGCTGTGTGATCAAGCCGGAGGAGCAGGAGGCCTTTGACAGTCTTCCGGTGCAGTACAGCCATCTGTATCTTGCCATTGCCGGAGAACTGGCAGCAGTCATCTGTATCGCGGATCCTCTCCGGGAAGAGGCAGCAGACGCCGTAAAGGCACTGAAAGCTCTTGGAATCAAAAAGACAGTTATGCTTACCGGCGACAGCGAGCGGACGGCAGCAGCCATTGCCGCACAGGTCGGTGTGGATGAGTATCGTTCCGAGGTACTGCCTGAGGACAAGGCAAACTTCGTGGAGGCAGAACGGAAGGCCGGTCATACGGTCATTATGCTGGGCGACGGCATTAACGATTCTCCGGCGCTTTCTGCGGCAGATGTGGGAATTGCGGTCAACAGCGGTGCGGCCATCGCCAGAGAAATTGCGGATGTGACCATCGCGGCAGACGATCTGTTTGAGCTGGTAAATCTCCGGAAATTATCGGATGCACTGATGAAGCGGATCCATTCCAATTACCGGTTTGTCATCGGCTTCAACGGCGGTCTGATTGGTCTCGGTGCAGTCGGAGTGTTGCAGCCGGCCACATCGGCCTTATTACATAATGCGTCTACCCTGGGCGTCAGCCTGCGGAGCATGACGAATCTTCTGGATTAGGCCGGGGATTCAAGGAAAACAAAAGAGGTGCGGTTCCGGGAATGGAATCGCACCTTTCTGAGTTCATAGGAAAGTGTGTCCTGTGAAACAAACATAAAGGGCATTGTGAAATCGAAATCCTGTAAAAGCTGGCTGGAAACCGTTCAGTCCTGTCAGATCAGAGCAGTCAGTTCTTCTTTTGAGCAGAATCCGATTGTTTTTCCGGCGGGCTCACCGTTCTTGAAGCAGATTACGGTGGGAATGCTGACAACATGATACTTCATGGCAAGTCCCATCTGTTCATCAACATTCACTTTTCCAACCTTTACTTTTCCCTGATACTCGTCGGCGATCTCCGCAACGGTCGGCGCCAGCATTTTACAGGGGCCGCACCAGTCTGCCCAGAAGTCCACCAGGACCGGCAGATCCGACTGCAGTACTTCTTTCTCAAAATTCAGTTCGGTAAGTGTAATTTCAGACATGATGATCATCCTTTCATAAAGCCGGCAGAGATTCCTCGTCAGCCTTTATAATAGAGCATACAGTGACAAAATCCTTTAAAGTCCGGATCTTTGATCTGTTCCCGGAACTCCCTGCACATACACTTGTTGTCCTCAGTTCGTTCCAGCCGGCAGGGACAGTATCCGCCGGTCCGTTTGAGCCCTTCTTTTACTGTCCGTACGATCTCCGCATCGGGATTCAACGTTACCTTCATGAATACAGCACCTCCTTTTCTTCATCATACCCCAGTGGGGCATAAGCGTCAAGGGGGGATTTACAGCGGATGAGCTGTCGTTTGCGGCCTCATCCGAAACGATATATCACGGCTTCGGATGTCCCCTTCACAGCCGGTAGGTATGTTCCGGCCGGTCTCTTGCACACCGTCGGAAAGGGTGGTAGACTGATAAGAAAAATGACGAAAAAGAGGATAACGGATGGAACTGGAGAAGGC
>CAKRJM010000017.1 GCA_934351765.1 uncultured Lachnospiraceae bacterium
TCCTCCGCCCGCGCCGCATGAAGCTCCTGCCGTCTCGCCAGATCCTCCTTTGCTGTGGTATAAACCTTCCGGCTTCCCCGGCGGATCGGATTCAGGATCGATCTCTGGGTCACAATGACAATACCAAGAGCCACCAGACCGAACAGCACCACATAGGAACCTGCCCGCCCTAAAAACGGGTACAGCAGCATGAGGCACAATCCTCCGAACATGCCTCCGTCAGCTTCGGTGAGTGCCTGCGTAAAATACCAGGCTGGCGAATTTCCTTTTTCAAAGGAGGTCAGAGCAATCAGCGACAGCAGGCCGCAGAGCACTACCAGGCCAAGAAACGACACAGCCACGCGGATCACCGCCCGTCTGCTCCCGCCGTTGGAGATCAGAAAACAGACCGCCAGAAATAAACATACGGGGAACGCATAGCCTAGAAGCCCGAAGCATCCCCTCATGCCCTTATGAAGCAGTCTGCCGAAGGCTCCGCAGATTCCCAGATTGCTGCAGAATAAAAGAACGGAAACCGCCAGCGTGATCAGGATCACCAGCTCCTTTTTCAGAGCCGGCTCCAGGATTCCGGCTTCTTTTTTCCGCTTTGCAGCCGTTTTCTTCGTCCCGGTCCGTCCGGTCGTTTTCTTTTTCGCTGTCGTTTTTCCCGAAGAAGTCCGCCTTGAAGAAGCGCCTCCTGTCTGTTTTCCGGTTGTCTGTTTCTTTCTTTCGGCCTGTGCCACGGTCTTCCCTCCAACTGCTCATTTCCGTCTTCTGAATTTTGGTCATATAAATTTAGTATACCATTTTCAGGAAAGAGAAACAAGACCCAGAAAAGTGAGCGGAAATCGCCGTTCATTTCTTGATCTTATTCTTTAACCGTATTCTTTTTTCTGTTTTTCGTCTTTGCCGCTCCATAGAAAGAATTATCTCTATTTCCAATCTTTTCTGTTGACTGAACTTCTCATTTATAATAGTATAGAACCAGTGGCTTTACACAGGTTTTACAAAGGTTTTACGTTTTTTATGGAAAAATAATAAACACTATACCCGAAAAGTGAGGAAAAGACATTGGATATTTTTGCGATTTTCAAGCTGCTTGGCGGTATCGGCTTATTCTTATATGGAATGAGCCTCCTTGGCGCTTCTCTGGAAAAGCTGGCCGGTGCCGGGCTGGAGCGGACACTGGAGCGTCTGACCAACAACCGGCTCAAGGGACTGGCACTGGGAACGGTCGTGACCGGTGTGATCCAGAGCTCTGCGGCGACGACCGTTATGCTGGTCGGCTTCGTAAACGCCGGTATTATGAAATTTGCTCAGACTGTGCCCGTGATCATGGGTGCCAACATCGGTACGACCGTGACCGGCCAGATTCTCCGTCTCGGCGATCTCTCCGGTTCCCAGCTCATCTTTGAGCTGATCAAGCCCACGAGCTTTGCTCCCATCGTCATTGCCATCGGCTCTTTCATGATCCTGATCAGCAAGCGCCGGAAAACACGGGACGTAGCCAACCTGCTCATCGGCTTCGGTATCCTGTTCTTCGGCATGACCACCATGGAATCCGCTCTGTCCCCTTTAAAGGACTCCGCTGCATTCCAGGAAGTATTCTTCATGTTCAAAAACCCGCTCCTGGGCGTACTCCTCGGAGCCGTTGTGACCGCGATCCTTCAGAGCTCCTCCGCATCGGTCGGTATTCTCCAGGCCATCGCCTCCACGGGAACCGTTACCTTTTCCATGGCTGCCCCCATCATCATCGGACAGAACATCGGTAAATGCGTGACCGTCCTCATCGCCAGCATCGGCACCAACAAGAATGCAAAGCGTGTAGTTGTCTGTCATCTGATGATCAACCTGATCGGCGCAGCTTTATTCCTCATTGGTATTTATGGTTTCCAGAGCATTATCGGCTTCAGCTTCTGGGACAAGGCCATGACCCGAGGCAACATCGCGGACTTCCATACCTTATTCAATATCGCAACCAGCCTGGTGCTCCTGCCCTTCTGCAACGGTCTGGTGGCTATCTCCATGAAGCTCCTCAAGGACGATGCGCCCTCCAGGGCAGATTCCAGTCTGGCGCTTTTAGACGATATTTTCCTGGATCGTCCCACGGTTGCTCTGGAGCAGTGCCGCAAGGTGATCCTGAGTATGGGTGAAACAATTCAGGAAAACTATGCCATGTCCATCAGCCTGCTTCACAACTTTGATGAAAAGACTTTTGAGAAGCTCAATGAAAACGAAAATTTCCTGGATAAATGCGAAACCGCCATGGGCGAATATCTGGTGCGGATCACTGCCAAAAATATCCGCCGGGAGGATCAGAGGGAGGTCGCTCAGCTGCTCCACTGCGTCGGCGACTTTGAGCGGATCGGCGATCACTGTGTCAATATCGCCGAGGTCGGTCAGTTCAATAAGGAACAGGGAATTTCCTTCTCCCCGAAGGGACTGGAAGAAATCAAGATGGTTTCTGATGCTGTCAAGCATGTCATCGACATTACTCTGGATGCATACAAAAACGATGATCTCACCGCCGCATACCGGGTGGAGCCTCTGGAAGAGGTCATCGATCTTCTGAAGGAAGCCCTGAAGTCGCATCATATTGACCGGCTCAGCAACGGCGACTGCAGCGTGCAGGCAGGTATTTCCTTAACCGAATTTTTAACCAGCGCCGAGCGGATCTCGGATCACTGCTCCAACATCGCGATCCATGTGATTGAAAAGCTTACCAGCACAAAGAACTTCGATTCCCATGAGTATCAGAAGCTGATCCACGGCGGACTCACCGAGGAATACAAGGCACTGTACCGGTACTATGAATCCAAATATTATGATCCAATCAAATAACGGTCATAACTGAACACAGCCGTAAAAACGGGAGGCTCCGACCATGGAACCTCCCGTTTTTCCTGTTATTTCTGCTGTCATCCTTTCCGTTGCTGTCATCCCTTCCGCTTCTGTCATCCCTTCCGCTGCTTTCCTTCCCTGATCCGCTCCCTCAGTCTTGCAAGCGCCTGATCGATCCCTCCGACCCGGTCGATCAGCCCAAGCCTTACGGCATCCTCTCCCACCAGAAGAGTGCCCAGATCCTTTGTCAGATCCGCCGTGTTCATCATCAGTGCCTCGATCTTGTCCTGGGGGATCCGGCTGTGATCCGCCACGAAACCGGTGATCCGATCCTGGATCCGCTGAAAATAGTGATAGGTCTGGGGTGCACCGATGGTCATGCCGGACATGCGGACCGGATGGATCAGCATGGTAGCCGTCGGCACAATAAAGGATTCGTCCGCAGAAACCGCCAGCGGAACACCAATCGAATGGCTGTCCCCGATGACCAGCGATACCGTAGGCTTGCTGAGAGATGCGATCATCTCTGCCAGCGCCAGTCCCGCGGAAACATCACCGCCCTGGGTATTGATGAGCAGAAGCACGCCCTCCACTTCGACGCTGTCCTCGATCCGGGCGAGTCCGGGCAGAAGATGCTCATACTTGGTGGTCTTGCTGCCGGAATTCAGATTTTCATGGCCTTCGATCTCTCCGATGATCGTTAACAGGCTGATGGTCTCCCGCTTTTCCGCTAACAGCACCTGCCCCTGCTCACCGTCCTCCTGAATTCCGCCACTCCCGCCTGCCGCCCCGTTTTCCTGTCCGTTCTGCCACTCCTGTGCAGCCCTGTTTTTCTGTCCGTTCTGCCACTCCTGTGCAGCCCTGCTTTCCTGTCCGTTCTTCCATTCTCCCGCATCGCTCTGTTTCTTTCCCATATTTCACGATCCTCCATCTGCATTCGGTTACGGTTATGCTGTCCCATGAACCGGCTTCTTTCTGCATTCGGTTATGCCGTCTCATGCACACATATCATGTCTCCGGCCGCATAACGCTCTGCGTTTAGTATGGAGGAAGTTCCTGGTTTTATTCGTAGGCCCAGATATTTTTGATCTGAGACTGGATCGTTTCGTAGCTCCAGGTCTGATCACTTCGGATCCGGCTGTTTGGATCGCGGATCTGAAGCTGATCGCCGTCATGGCCGCAGATCACGATAAAATGACCGGTTTTCGTAAAATCGCCCGGTCTCATGCTGCAGATCAGCACCCTGCCGTCATCCAGTGCACGGAATATCTCGGTTTTGGAAAGATTGACCAGATTCCAGGAAAGTCCCAGCTTTTCCGCTCCCACGCTCATAAGGTCCCAGCTTGTTCCCACATCCTCCAGATAATAGCCGTTTTCCATGGAAAACGCTGCCATTGCCGCCGGATCCATAGAGGTATCGCCGGTCAGTCCCACATAAACCATGGACAGACAGGTTGGGCCGCAGCCGGACATGGCAAGAAAATCGTCCCCGTATTCCCTGTATCCCCAGCGTCTGTCCCACTGAAGAAGCAGCGGGATCTCTCCCTTCCGCACCTCTCCGCTCAGGTCGATCTCCTGTTTTGTTCCGTGATACTCCGGATAAAGAAACACAAACTCTGCCGCCTCCGGATTGTCCTCCAGAAAGGTTCTGAGGCTTTCCGGATAGATCTCCGGGTGGGATTTCACATAAGAGCACATCCACTGGCTGGTTTTTCCGGCTGCCTCCGCTTCCAAAGCCGAAGTGCCCGATCCTGCGCCGGAGCTGTCTGTCCCGTTCTGGGACGTTACTTCCGTTTCTTCATTCATGGCACGAACCGTCCCGTTTCCGACGATCATACGGTTCCCCAATACGCCGTCCCCGGTCTCCGATGCCTTCGCCGCCGTCAGCCGTCCCGCAAAAAACGAACAGATACAAAGCAGACAGGCAGCGACAAAAAGAAGAATTCTTCGAATCCTCCTCTGTCTCTGCCTGCGGCGCTTTTTTTCTTCCATGCGTGCGACACTGTCATAACGGCGGTCGGCCGGTCTTCTCATCAGCTGTTCCTTCATAGGCGGCTCCTTATTGTAGGTCTCTCCGGTTTCTTTTCTTTGATCATACGCCCTGCTCCGGGCTTCCGAAAAACATAATTTCCCGAAACAGTTCTTCTTTTTCTAGTCTACCAGATAAACCTTGATGAACCCTGAATGAAAGATGAAGATTTTCCTAAATTCCGCCGAAACATGTCAACATTCTGCAACAATCAAACGGAAATTTCCTTTCCCAGCGAAAATGAATACAGATACCGCTGTTTCACCGGTTTTCCCGTGGCGGCATGAAGGGCACGTGCATAATATTCAAGCTGAACCTGATACCGACGGATCAGCTCGCCCTCCGGGTCCTCCAGCTCCTTGACCCGGTCAGTCTTGTAATCTACGATCACCAGCCCGTCCGGCTCCTCGAACCAGGCATCGATGATGCCCTGAATGAGCACCGTCTCCCCGGAAAGAGCTGTATCATTTTTTCCCAGCTCCTCAGCCGGAATCCCCATGACAAACTGCTGCTCTTTTCTGAGCGTTCCGTTTCGCTCTCCCTCCGTCATTCGCCTGCCGATGGGCGTCCTTAAAAAGCGGCTGATCCGCCCCAGATTGATCTGCTCGGCTGTGTGCTCCGGCAGAAGTCCCTGCCGTTCCAGTGCTTCTACCGCTTCCCGGACCTCACTTGTACTGTTTCCGGCCGTAAAGGGCAGAAGCTCCAGAAGTCTGTGGTATGCGGTTCCTCTGGCAGCTCCGGTGAGACCTTCTGTCTCCTCCAGAAAACGCGGGACCAGGGCACCGGTTTCCTGCTCCGATTCCGGTATCAGCTCCGCATGGATCTCCTCCATGTGTTCCATTTTCAGCTCCGACACACTGAACTTCCGCGGCGCTCCCACTGCTGCCGCATGGGGATACTGCCAGGACAGCTGCTTTTTCCATTCTCTTTCTGCGGCTGTCTCCCGCCGTGATCCGTCTTTCTCTGCTTCATAAGTCTCCTGAGTTTCTGTCTCCGGAGTCCACTCCATCAGTCTCTTTTTAAACAGGAGGGTTTCCGTCTGATGTCCCAGCTCGTCATGAACCATCTCTTCGACCGAGGCGATCCGTACCGTCAGCGGCAGTGCTCCTTCCGCCAGACTGATTTTCACCGGAATTGTTTCCCCCAGATACCGACTGATTTCCTCATAGGCCCGGCTTCTCTGAAGTCCCATGATGAGCCATTCCAGGTACGCACCGGCGCTGCTCACTGCCTGGAACGGAAGAGCCTGTCTGCTCTCAAATAAAAGGCTCTTCCATTTTTTCAGCTTTGCTCCGAGCGCATGCTCCGTTCCCGTAATGATCAGCTTCTCCTCTGCCCGCGTCATGGCTACATAAAGAACCCGCAGCTCTTCTCCGAGACTATCCTGCCGGAGCTTCCGTTTCAGAACCTTCTTGGCTATGGTCGCAGCCCTCATTCTTGTACCCGGATCAATGTGATCCGCACCGATTCCAAGCTCCGGATGAAGCAGTACCGGTCCCTCGGAATCCTTCTGATTGAAGCCTTTCCCGGTCCCTGCCAGGATCACAATGGGATATTCCAGCCCCTTGCTTTTATGGATACTGGTAATCTGTACCGCGTCCTCGCCTTCGCCGGCCGGAGACGCTTCCCCGAAGTCCACCGAATACTTTCTGAGCCTGTCAATATAGCGGACAAACTGAAATACTCCGTGATAGCTGGTTGCTTCATAATCAATGGCACGACGGATCAGCATCTCCACATTGGCTGTCCGGATCTTTCCGCCTGGCATGGCTGCCAGAATCCGCCCATATCCGGTTGTTTCCAGAACATAACGCAGCAGCTGGTGAAGCCTCAGATACACCGCCCGTTCCCGAAAATCCCGGAGCATTCTTAAGAATCCGGCTGCCTTGTCCTGCAGCTCCGGATCTGACAGCTCTTTTCCGATATGGGTCTGTTCCTCTGATCCAGACCGATCTGAATTCCCGTTCTGCCTTTTCTCCGGCATATCCTCCCGTTTTTCCGCATAGTAATACAATGCTCCGTAAAGTCCGCGGCTGTCTGTCTCCGTAAGCTCCCGGTTAAACGCCGCCTTCATCTTTGCCAGCTCCTCCGGCGTAAACCCTCCGATCGGGGACATCAGCACCGCCGCCAGCGGGATATCCTGCATGGGATTATCCAGAATCTTCAGAAGATTTAAAAGGGTACGAACCTCCTTCGCGGAAAAATATCCGGTCTGTGTCTGAGCATAAGCCGGAATCCCCGCCGCCATAAACTGATCCACAAAGGTTTCCGCCCAGCCCTCCATAGTCCGAAGCAGCACCGCAATATCCCGGTAGGAGGCCGTCCGTGTGGCTCCCGTATTCCGGTCGGTAAGCAAAAGACCAGTTTCCGGATCTGTCAGCTCCCGGATTTTCCCGATGATCAGCTTTGCCTCCAGCTCCTTCCCGGTATAAGCCTCCAGCTCTGGATCCTCTTTCTTGGCCTTCCCGGTGTCAAAAAACAAAAGCTCCGTCCGGTAGTCCTGCTCTGCTTCCTGCTTCGGAAATTCCCGTCCGGGGATCAGCGAAGCCGCCTCGTCATAGGTGATCCCGCCAAGACTCTTTTCCATAAGCTGTCCGAAGAAGAAATTGGCGGTTCCCAGCACCTGCTCCCGGCTGCGGAAGTTCTGATGCAGATCAATTTTCTGATACAGGCTGTCCTCTTCCGTATAGGTCCCGTATTTTTCCATGAACAGCTCCGGTCTTGCCTGCCGGAACTTATAGATACTCTGCTTGACATCTCCTACCATGAACATATTGGGCTTCCCGTCCTCCATCCCGGAAATACTGGTCAGGATCTCCTCCTGAATCCGGTTGCTGTCCTGGTATTCATCGATCATGATCTCATAGAAGCCTTCCCGCAGCTCCTTTGCTGTTCCGGACGAATGATATCTGCCGTCCTCCCCCTTTACTGTGAGGATTTCCAGAGCTGCATGGGCCACATCCTGAAAGTCCATGAGATTCCGTTCTTCCTTTGCGGCCCGGTAAGACTCCCGGAACTTCTCCGCCAGTGTCAGCAGTTCTTCCATCGGTGCCGCACAACCGGCAAGATCCGCCTCCATCTGTTCTTCTGTGCCGAGATCATATTCCGCCGCCAGTTTTCCCATGGACTCCTTCAGGCTCTTCCGGCATTCTGCCAGGAACTCCTTTTTTTCTGCTGAATAAAGAAGGTCCTTTTTCAGTCTCGGCTGACGCATAAAAGCTCCCTTTTCCCGGATTTCGGAGAGCGCCTCTCTCATCTCCTCATAAGTCCCTGCATGAAGCAGCCGCTTTGCATGCCGCGCATCCGACTCGAACATCTCTGCAAAGGGAGGGATTCCTTCCTCCAGGCTCATTTGGCTCATGGCTTCATACCGTCTTAAAAAGCTCTCTGCTTCTTTGTGAAGCTCCTTCAGAAGAAACCCGGTCCAGAAGCCGGTTCCGGAAGACGATAACTCCCGGCGCCATACAGAAAGCTGTTCGCCCGGATCCGGATACGCATCCGCAAAGTCGAACAGCCGAAGGATCAGGTCGCTGATTCCCTCATCTCCTTTTCCGGCTGCATACCGCTCCACAAAATCAAGAAATGCCGGGTTCTTTGCTTCATACTCGGCTTCCAGAAGTGCTTCCGCCGCATCTTCCCGTAAAAGCCGCAGCTCTCCCTGATCTCCGATCCGAAATTCCGGGTCAATGCCCGTAACCGGAAAGTAATTTCGTACCACATACAGGCAAAAGCTGTCAATGGTCATGATCTTTGCACGGGGAAGCAGCGCCTCCTGGCGTCTCAGATTCCGGTCCTTTGGCCGTTCCTCCAAAAGCTCCGAAAGCCTCCTTCCGATCCGTTCCCGCATCTGCCCCGCCGCGGCTCTGGTAAAGGTCACCACCAGAAGCCGGTCAATATCGACAGGCTTTTCCGGATCTGTGATCATGGCCATGATCCGCTCCACCAGAACCGCTGTCTTTCCGCTTCCTGCTGCTGCCGCCACCAGAAGATTTCGGTTTCTAAGGCCGATGATCTGTTCCTGCTTCGGTGTCCACCTCATCGTTCTGCTCCTCCTTTGCTTCTGCCATCTCTGCCCAGATTTCCTCCGGCTTTTTCCGTCTCATCCGATGATACCGGTATCCTTCCTGCTTCCGGTCAAACCCGCAGGCTTCCTTAAACTCGCAGTACTGGCATCCGTTTCGCTCCTCCCGCTGATACGGTCTTGCCGAGATTTCGCCTGAAGCGATTGCTTTTCCGAAGGTTTTCATCTGCTCCCGCACAAACGCACGGAGCGTCTCAAACTGGGCTCCGGTCAGCTGATGCTTCTCATCGGGCATTCCGTTCCGGTAGGTTGCCGGAATCCACATGGACTCTCCCTCCAGGCTTCTTGCGTCCAGCCGGCGGGCCACAGTGGAAGCTCCGTTAAACACACCCTTCGGCCGCATCGCCCGAAGCACCATGCTGTCAGGGTCACCGCCTGCCTGCTCCCGGTCCAGAATCGGATCCTGGATCTGATAATAAAACATGGCCGCCGGAATGATTTCCTTATCCGGGTGCAGCTTCTGTTCCAGTTCCATGACTGCGTCCAGATAAACCACCAGCTGCATCTGCAGACCGTAATAGACTCCTCCCAGGTCAAAATCCGTCCCGCCGGATTTATAATCCATGACCTTCACATACACATGCTCCTCATCTTCGCATACATCCACCCGGTCGATCTTTCCGCGAAGCTGCATGCTTCCAAGCTCGTCCAGATCGATCCGCATGGCCCGGTTTTCTCCGGATGCGAAATTGAGTTCAAACGCCGCCGGCGTGAAAAATCCGGCACGAAGCTGCTCCCCCAGCGCCCAGAGCGTTTTTTCCGTGATCTGCTCCATACGCTTTTCCAGCCATTTATTCCGCGCCGAGCTTTTCAGGATATTGCTCCCCATATCCGCCGCAGCCTTCGTCATGGCATAGGAGGCAAGAAGCTTTCGGTCGGTTTCTCCCAGCTCCTCGATCGGCATCTCATGCTCCAGTGCTTCCCGGAATGCGATCTCCAGCGCCTTATGGAACACATTTCCCATATCCAGCGCCGCAAACTCAAATTCCCGCCGCTTGACCAGCTCGAGCCCGTAACTCAAAAACTGGGCGTAAGCACAGGCCGCATACCGTTCCAGTCTGGTCACACTGCCCCTCAGCGGATCTCCGTAGAGAAGCCGTGCCGTCGTATCTGCGATCCGATCTCCTCGATATACGAAAAAGGCTCCCTCTGCCAGCCGGATCAGTTCCTTTCTGGTATCCGGATCTGCATACAGACAGGTGTACAGCTCTTCCCAGTCTTTCGGTGTTTTCCCGCGTTTCCAGTCCTCCATTCCTCCTGCCAGATACTGAAGCGCCTGCAGCTTTGTGAATACGGGCATCTCCTCCTGCCCCTGCTCCTCCGAAAGCAGCGGAAAGATCCGGTACAATTGGGTCAGATACGGGGACGGGCTTCGTTTTTCTCCCATTTCATCTGCCGCCGCATAGGAGATCCACAGTTCCTCCGAGGGCTTTGTCACCGTATAATAGAAATAGAACCGGTCGATCCTGCCGCTTTCCCGTCCAGACGGTGCCAGCTTCGCATAGGGGGCCAGCTCCTCCCGGTCCCGCTCCGACAAAAGCCCGCCGCCTCCGCTGCTCTGAGGAATTGCCCCGTCATGGACTCCGATAAAAAACAATACGCGGATATCCTTCAGACGGCTCCGCCGCACATCGCCCACCAGAACGCGGTCCATGGCCGCCGGGATCACACCGACCCGGATCTCCCTGCAGCCGGTTTCCAGAATTTCCTTATAGGTCCGTACCGGCAGCACCTGTTCTCCTAAAAGCCCCACGATCCGGTCAAACAGCTCCAGGATCTGTCCATAGGCCTGCTCATATTCCTTGGCATGGCTGTAGGAGCCCTCCTTTTGAAACTGCTCTGCATACGTTTTCAGACGTACCTCCACATTCTGAGATCCAAGGAATCGGTATAAGGCCTCCGTCATGTCCCGTACCGAGGCACCCTTCTTTTTTATGGCCGCCTTCAGCTCCGACAGCGGCCTCACAATTCTCTCCCGTGCCTCATTCAGTTCCTCCAGCCGCACATGCTCTCCGCCCCGGTACAGCTGCTCCCAGGGGCCGTTCCATCGCTTTCCCCCGCGGATTCCAAGGGCAAGCACATAGTTTTCCATTTCATAAAGAGTCTGCTCCGGAAGCATGGAAAATCCGCATTTCATATATCGGAACATGGGCTCATAAGCAAAATCCTTTTCCACGATCTCCAGTGCCGCCCGCAAAAGCTCCACCGCCGGATTTGTGAACAGACTCCGCTTATCGTCCATGAAGACTGGGATCTCCGCTTGCCGAAAGGCCTCCTCCAGAAGCGGCCGATACCCTTCCATATCTCCGCAGACCACGGCAATCTCCCGATAACGGAGATTCTTCTGCCGCACCCGTGCGGCGATCTGGGCCGCCAGCGCTTCTGCTTCCTTTCCGGGAGTGCTCATTCGGATCACGCGGATATGCTCCGGCTTTTCAGCATACTGCGCTTCCGAATAGGAAAACAGCTGCTCCGAAAGAGCCTGCAGATCGTTTCTCTCACCAAACCTCGGAGAAACCTCCGGACTCAGGAGAAGGTCCTCCTCCCTCCCGGCGCCGGTTTCCTGTGCCAGCGTCTCCAGTCTGGTGATGGTTTCCGCACTCATGAAGTACAGACCGTCCTTTTCCCGCCCGGCCTGCGCCGCCTCATAAGGAAAGGTCAGTGCCGCCGTCACCCGGTCCGTGCATGTCAAAAGTTTCTCCAGTACCTCATACTGGGCCGGCGTAAAGCCGGTAAAACCATCCAGCCATACCTCGCTGCCCCGGATTTGTTTTGAACGGGGCAGAACTCGACAGAGAAACGGAAGCAGCTCCTCGGCCGTGATCATGCCCTCGCCCATGGTCTCCCGGAATGCCTGGTATAAAACCTTCAGATCCTCCAGCTTCTGCTTTAGCAGAGGCCGTTTCCCCATCTGCTCTGCCAGTCCGGAAAGCTCTGCTTCCTCCAGACGGTATTGCCCAAGCTCAGAGATCATAGATTTCAGCTGATCAATGAATCCTGCCTTGTCGAGCTGTTTTTTGAACACCGTCAGACTTTTTTCCGCCTGGGCACAGGCCCTCCGCAGCAGCAGACTCTTTCCCATATCGTCCAGAACCGTCACCGGCATACAGGAAAGCTCCTCAAAGACCCGGTATGCCAGCCGCTCAAAGCTCACAATATCGATATTTAAAATACTGTGCCCCGGGTGGAGATCCGTCAGCGCTTTCTGGGTCTCCATGGTGAACTGCTCCGGAACAATCATGATAAAATGACGCTCCGGACAGGACAAAGCCTCCTGTACCAGAGCGTGATTCAGCGCGTATGATTTTCCGGAGCCGGCACTCCCTAAAATGAATCTTAAAGCCATAGATACCTCCTGATTTTTTCCTCTCTGCGGGCGCAGACCTCAGACCCGGCGCTTCGCATCTTTCGCTGCTTTTTGCAGCTCGGTCTGAGGTTGCATGGACGTCACGCCCATACTCGAATACGGAAATCTGGCGGCACAAGTTTTCACTTGGCCGGCTGATTTCCGTATTCTCCTGCGCCCGTGACTGTTAGGACAAGTCGTTGAAGGAACCGATCATTCGTTTGATTTCCTGCATTTCTTTATCGGTCTGGGAGATGGTCTGGGCGCAGGCCAGCAGACGGCTGCTGATCTCTTCGTGACCTTCGATCTCCTCGATATTTTTTTTGTACCGAAGCTGATGCTCCAGGCTTGCCCAGAAATCCATGGCCATGGTGCGGATCTGGATTTCAACCTTCATAGGCGTTTTTCCCTTCGAGAAAAATACCGGGATCTCCACGATCATATGATAGCTGCGGTATCCGTTGGGCTTGGGATTCTTGATATAATCCTTGACCTTTAAAATCTTGATGTCATCCTGACTGGCCATCAGAGCCGCGATCATATAAATATCATCAATAAATGAACAGATAACCCGGACACCGGCCACATCATGAAGCCCGTTCAGAATATTATCCTCGGTCAGCTCCAGCCCGTATTTCTGAAGCTTCCGGTAAACGCTCATGGGCTTCTTGACTCTGGACTGGATCTTGGTGATGGGATTCCGCTTATAGCGAACGGAAAACTCATCGTCCAGAACCTCCAGCTTGGTCCGCACCTCACGGATCGCACACCGGAACATCATCATCAGATTGGAATAACCGTAAATCTTCCCCTGCATCTGCGTGAAGATCTTCTCCTCCTGCTCATTCAGCAGCAGCTCCTGCATGGTGCCCGGTTCTCCATCCTCCCGGTACTGATATTCTGTTTTTACTTCCTTTATGTTTGTCACCTGTTTCGAATATTCCTTCGTATCTTCCATTTCTGCCCCCGTATCACTCATAAACTTCTATGGTTCCTCATACGTTTTACAAAGCCTTTCAGGAGCCGCCTATGAGTTCCAAAACGAAAATCGTTGTCCTCCGTATGAAAGAACTGATCTATACCGGGATCTTTCTGGCTCTCGGTATCCTCTTGATCATTCTCCTCGTCTGCATGTTTGCGCCGAAAAACCGGACAGTTACCAAAAAGACGGCTTCCGCCCTCTACGAGCCCGGTGTTTATACCTCTGCCCTGGCACTGGGCGAACAGGCTGTCGATGTGGAGGTGACCGTGGACGAAAACACGATTCGTTCCGTCCGCCTGGTGAATCTGGAATCCTCCGTTGCCGCCATGTACCCGTTAATGACTCCCGTCATGGAATCCCTCGCTCCCCAGATTCTGGAGAACCAGAGTCTGTCCGGGCTTTCCTACGACGATAGCACCCGCTATACCGCCCAGATATTGACAGAAGCTGTCGGGCGGGCGCTGGAGAAAGCAGAGATAAAATAAATCCGATTATCACGCACGGCACGCCGCAGACACGCCTTGCTCTGCTCGGCGTTTCGCTGCTTCGCAGCTTTCGTCTGCGGCTTACGGGGCGTTCCGCCCCTCTCCTCCGCTAAATCCAGCCCCTGTCAAATAAATTTGCCGGGACTGTCTTTACCGTCCGGTGCCGTGCTGAACTATTTTCGAATATATCTGATCTTTCCCGGTCCCAAATTATCTGTGGGCCGGGCAATGAAGCCGTGAAGCTTATAAAATTCTTCCCGGCCCTTGGCACACATGAGATCCAGCATCATCTCGGTGCCTTCCCCGGTCAGTTCCTTCACTTTCTCGATAAGCCGCCCGATGAGCATATGGCCGACACCAAGATGCTGGGCGTTAGGATGAACGATGAGATCCTGAATATAACAGATTACCGCTCCGTCTCCCACCAGACGCCCCATCCCCACCGGTTGTCCGGCGATATACAGGCCCAGGGTATAAAGGCTTCCGTCAAGGGCTGCCTGCGCCTGGTCTCTGGTCAGCTTTTTCCAGTTCACCGAGGCACGCAGCTTCAGATATGTATCCACATCAATCATATTTTCCCGAAATTCCAGCTCATCCATTGTTATTCCACCACATTCTTAATCGAACCGATACCCTCGATGATACATTCCACTTCGTCTCCATGGTTTAAAAACTTCGGCGGCGTAAAGCCCATGCCCACACCGGCCGGCGTTCCTGTCGCGATAATGGTTCCGGCTTTTAACGTGATCCCCTGGGATAATTCCCGGATCACATGAGGAATTCCGAAGATCAGAAGCTCTGTATTGCTGTCCTGCCGCAGCTCGCCGTTGACCTTCGACTGAATGGCCAGCTTCGGCGGGAACGCAAACTCATCTGCCGTCACGATCCAGGGACCCATGGGCGTGAATCCGTCCAGGCTCTTTCCGAAATACCACTGCTTATGACGGGTCTGCACCTGTCTGGCGCTCACATCATTGATAATGGTATAACCGAGCACATACCGGGAAGCATCCTCCTCGGAGACATGCCTTGCGGTCTTTCCGAGAACTACTGCCAGCTCTGCTTCATAGTCCAGACGCTCTACCATGTCGAAATGCCCCTGAATCTTTCCGCCGGGTGCCACAGCCTCCCCGATCCGCTTGGAAAAATACACGGCATAGGGCCGCTCGCCTCCAAAGGCTTCCTCTTTATAGCGGGCCGACTCCTCGGCATGCGCCATGTAATTGATTCCCAGACAGATCATGTCCTGCTTGGGCTCCGGAATGGGCGCCAGCAGCGTAACCTCCGAAAAGGGAACGGCCTTTGCCGGATCGGCATGCTCCAGTGCCGCTTTTAAAGCCGGAAGCCCGGTCATCTCCAGTCTGTCGATGAACTGATTCATATCTGCCGCTTCATAGCCGAGAGCCTCGGCGGAGAATACTGCCGTTCCGTCCGATGACAAAACGCCCGGCCTTATCTCTTCATTGTATCTGTATGTTACAAGCTTCATTCTGATTCTCCTCTCTCCGATCGGCTCTTGCCCTTTTTCTTTTCATGGATTATACTGGATACCGTGAACCTTTTTCGGTTCATGCCCTGCTGGGAACGATCACGCACCTTCTGTGCCGGTTCGTCTCACAGTCTCACACTCTTATGAGAAAAGAAAGGAAGCCGTTTTATGGAAAAAATAGCCAGCTTTACTGTCAATCATTTAACCCTGCTGCCCGGCGTCTATGTCTCCCGGAAGGATCCCGTCGGTGACAGCGTCATCACAACCTTTGACCTGCGCATGACCCGTCCCAATTATGAGCCGGTCATGAACACTGCGGAAATGCACACCATCGAGCACCTGGGCGCCACCTTCCTGCGGAACCATCCCGTTTACGGCCCCCGGACCATTTACTTCGGCCCCATGGGATGCCGCACCGGCTTTTATCTGCTGCTTGCCGGTGACTATGACTCCGCCGATATCATACCTCTTATGAAAGAAATGTTCACCTTTATCCGGGATTTCAGCAGCGAGGTTCCCGGTGCAAGAGCCCGCGACTGCGGAAACTATCTGGACATGAATCTGCCCATGGCCAACTACCTGGCAGACCGCTATTTAACCGAGGTTCTGGAAAACATCGATGGATCCAGACTGGTTTATCCGGAATAACATGATGTGATTTTTTCTGATACCGGATTACTCCGCACTTCGTGACCCTGGTATCACACGTTCTGCTTTTCCCAGCCGCTGTCAATCTTCCTGATCAGCTCATCAAAGCTCTTCAGACCGCTTAAAGCATCATAAGCTGCTACGCAGGACGCACCGGTTCCGGTGGCAAGCTGAAGGCATCTCTCTCTGCCGTATCCAAGCGTCACCGCATATAAGAATGCCGCAATCGTTGTATCGCCTGCCCCGGTTCCGGAAAGCACCTGATCCGGTACATAGCTCTTCTCAAAGGATCTTGCTCCTGCCCAGTCCTCCGGCTCCAGAACCAGCCCACCGCCGATCTTTGCCAGACGGTCTGCGCCTCCTGCTGCCAGATATAAGCCCTTATATCCGCATTTCACCAGAACCACACCAGCTCCCCAGCCGATCAGTGTTTCCGCCAGAGGCCTTACATCACGCTCGATGTCCAGAAGCCCGATCATATCACCGTTTTCCGCTTCCGCATACATCTTTTCATATTTATCCCTGTCCAGATAAAACAGCAGTTCCTCGATACTGGGTTCAAAGAAATCCACATTGGGACACATACGGCGGATAATATCCTTCCAGTCCTCTTTTCCGCTCTCACACTCCGGATCTACCGCACACATATCCACGGAGGTTGCGATTCCAGCCGCCTTTGCCTCCTCCAGCATGGCAATGCAGCCCGCTCCGCCGTTTAAGTATAACAGACGGCTCACCGGCGGATATCCGTAATGAAAGATCTGGTTTGTTTCATAAAGAGCCGGAGCCACGTCCTCCTTGCGGAAGGTATTTCCCGCACAGGGATCATGTAAAAACATCCGGTCAATTCCGGGCGGTGTCAGGGCAATGGAATAAGAGGTGGAGATCTCCTGATCCACGATCAGGTCTCCGGCTGCACCGTACTGATCATAAAACTTCACAATGATGTCACCCAGCACGTCCTTTCCCACCTTGCCGACGGTCCGCACCTTTGCTCCCAGCACCTTTAAGCCGAGCCCCGTATTGGTAACAGCTCCGCCGGGATGAATGTCCATGCCCTCCATGTGAACGACCTTTCCGGGCACAAACACCTCATCCACCGATTTTGCCTTCTTCTTGCTCTCAAACACCGGCGTAATATCCAGGGTCAGGGTTCCTGCCACGATAATGCCGTTTCTCTTCGTTGTTTCCATAAAATGCTCCTTCCACGCCGGGTTCCGGTTTTTCACTCTCCCGCCGGCAATTTTCTTGTTATCGATAATTCTCAGATCTGATTCTGCCGTCTGTTTCACGGCTCTATTTTCGGCTGCGAACCTGTACGTTTGTACGTTTCTGCTCCGTTCTTCCCATCAGGCATTGCTTCTGTCATCTCAGAAATGACAGGACTGCCAGGACAAGCAGGTGCAGGGGATAAAATACATAAAATGAATATTTCCAGACCAGCCCCGCCGTCTTTCCCTCCGGCGTCCATCCCTTGTTTCCATTATAAAACAGGATCGGCAGAAATGCCAGTACCCCGAATGGCTCCAGGCCACCCATGAGCACCATGACGATTCCTGTGCTGAGCAGCATGGGAACCGGACGGAACCGGAAAAAGTAAAACAGAAAAATGAGAAGCACGCCCTCTGCTCCGTAATCGCACCCGGTCAGATACCCCAGACACATCATGGATATCAGCGCCATGATGGCATAGATGGGCTGGACATTTCCCACAAACCGGTTATACAGATATAAAAGCAGCAGGCCGATGAACAAGGTCACGCCCACGTTCTGATAGCCGGGATAAAACCAGGTTCCGCAAAGGAACAGATCAAAGGGGATCTCCGAGATCAGAGCAAACGCCCCTATACGGATCAGGTACTTTTTAATATCACCGGTGTGGAAAAAGCCCTCCACCAGAAGAAAACAGTACAGGGGAAAAGCGATCCGGCCGATGATCCGAAACCACTTCCAGATCTCCCAGTCTACATTACAGCGCCCCAGATAAATGCCGACATGATCCATGAGCATGGACACCATGGCGATCCATTTTAACGCCTGCGCGCTGAGTCCGAGCCTACCTCTCATCTGCTGCCTCCGTTTCACCGACTAAAATGACTGTGCTCCTCGGTGCCAGCGTGATCTGCTCCGGATCGGCAAGTGGTTCCATGCAGATCCCATTCTTTTCCTCCCTGGCCGTGTCCACCTCCAGACGCCACACACCTCCGGTATGAGGCAGGTCAAAGGTATGAGGCTCCCAGTGCATGTTGATCAGCAGATACACATCGGAATCGGCCCCGTATTTCCCGCAGTAGAGAAGCCCGGCCTGGCGGCTGTAGGTCTCATACTGAGGATACCAGGGGGATTCTCCGTGAACCGAAAAGTCCGGACAGCCCACGCC
>CAKRJM010000018.1 GCA_934351765.1 uncultured Lachnospiraceae bacterium
ATGGCCTCAAATAATTCCATGGTCTTTTTTGCCATTCTTCCCTTTGCCAGGGCAAATGTCAGATATCTCATCACTCTGCCTCCTCATCATCGGTATCATCACTCCCCGGCTCATACCGGTATAAGGTTCCTTCTTTTAAGTAATACAGGATCGTGATGTCGTTCCGGTCACGGTAGGCCAGATATTCCGATAAGGGCCTCTGGTCCCCGCGGCGAATCATCTGGAGGTTGGTTCCCTCCTCCCGCAGTGCTCTTGCATGGGCGATGGCGGACTGCTGCTCTTCTTTTTCATAAAGAAGAACGGCATCGGTCTTCGGTGTGTCTACCTGGATCTTCTGTCTGGACAGAGCTGCCAGAAGGCCGTCGATGGATATGGAGAAGCCGACAGAGGGCGCATCCTTTCCGAACTGGCGCATCAGTCCGTCATAGCGGCCGCCGGATACGATGGGCTCACCCATGCCGAAGGTCACGCCGCGGAAGATGATTCCGGTATAATATTTATATTTTCCAAGCATGCCCAGATCAAAGGATACATAATCGGAAAGTCCGTAATACCCGAGAATCCGGTACAGGTTTTCCAGCCGTCTGATGGCGGCAAGGCAGCGGGGATTATTCGTCATGGAACGGGCCGTCTCGATGACCTCCACCGGTCCGAACAGGTCCGGAAGCTTTAAAAACAGGTCGGAAAGTGCTTTCGAAAGCTTCTGTTCGGAAACAAGCTCCTCTACACCAAAGAAGTTCTTCTCCTCGATCAGCTCCCGGAGCTGCTCCTCGGTTTCCGTGGAAAGTCCGGCCTCTTCCACCAGGCCGTTGAAAAATTCCACCTGGCCGATATCCACCTGGAAGTCCCTGAGGCCTGCAGATTTTAAGGAATCAATGGTCATGGCAATGATCTCTGCATCGGCATCGCTGGTATCGTCTCCGATGAGCTCGGCACCCTGAACGGTCGCTTCCTTTAAGCGTCCCTGATAGCTGCTGTAATTGATAAAGGTATTCGCCAGATAGCTTAAGCGGATCGGCAGATTCTCATCCGTATAATATTTTGCCGCACAGCGGGCCACCGGCGGAGTCATATCAGGCCGGAGCACCAGGGTATTGCCTTCCCGGTCAAAAAATTTATACAGCTCTCTGGAATCCACGCTTCCGCGCTCTTTATTAAAAATATCAAAAAATTCAAAGGAAGGGGTCTGAAGCTCGTCATAGCCGTATTGCTTTAAGATCCTCCGGATCCGTCCCTCGATTACCAGCTTTCTTGCATATTCCTTCTGATAAACGTCTCTTACGCCCTCCGGGGTGTGCAGTAACTGTTTCATAATGTTCTCCTATACTTTATCATGGTAACGTGATACTAGATTAGCAAACAAAAACATTATACAGGCAGAACCGGATTTTGTCAATCTCTGCTTTCCAGATCTTTCTGAAGCATTTCCAGATAATGGATCAGTGTTCCGTTTTTGACGGTGACCTGGTAGCTTTGATCCAGCTCCTCATAGGTAAAGCTCTTCCGCCCTCCGTTTTTTCCACGGTTCCACCATCGTAAAATATCCCGGAACGGAACGTAGTACACCTCCTGAAGAGCCGTAAAATCCAGCAGGATAAAGGCGATCCCTCCCTGCTTTTCAAAGGCCTCCATGAAGGTGATCTGGTGTTCGTGGATATTCTGGAGAGGAAAGGTGGTTACGGCCGATTCCTTCGCATCAAAGCAGACCGGAATCCCCTGAACGGCGCCAATGTAATCCACGGTACTCTTCTGATCGAAATAGGCCAGGGTAATATGGCGGCTTTCCTTGTCGATCTGGATAGGCTTTATGGGGGTCGGGATCTTCTGGATCAGAGCAAGTCCCGCCTCCGCATACCGTTCGTTGGTCACATTGACCAGCTCCTCCAGGGTGGAGCCGCGAAGTCCTCTGCTATTCCACGTTGCCATAAAGCACCTCACTTCGGTCGGATCGGTTTAAAAACGTCATGGCTTCCCCTTTTATCACTGCGGCAAAGACCTTCGGGATCGGATCCGCAAACGTTTTTCCGGAAAGTCCCGAAAGAGCACCGGAAAGAACCGGAAAGGTCATCTTCCAGGCATGAAGGAGCTGGAAGCGCACGCCGTAACTTTCCCGGAGGCGGCGGTTTCTCATCAGATCACCGTACTTGGGATCTCCCAGGACCGGATGGCCGATGGAGGCCAGATGAGCCCGGATCTGATGGCTTTTTCCGGTGACCAGCTCCACCCTTAATAAGGTGCTGTCTGCACTGTGCGCCAGCGGCTCATAGACTGTACAGATGGGACTGGAATCCTGGACTGCATGCTCCAGGATCGTCACCTGATTGGATGTCTCATCCTTGGAAAGATAGCCCTCCAGTCTGGTGCCATGCGTGATCTGCCCCTTTACCAGACACAGATAATATTTTCCCACGGTTCGCTCCCGAAACAGCTCCGATAAGGCACGCAGCGCCGTCAAGGTCTTTCCGGCGGTGATCAGTCCGCTGGTGTTCCGATCCAGCCGGTTGCAGACCGAAGGCTGTACACTGCGGAGCGTTTCGGCAGTGACAGAACCGTTCCGAAGAAGATATCCGGTCAAATATTCCACCATGGAAGGCTCGTTTCCCCCGGAACGCTGAGAAAGAATACCCGCCGGTTTATGAAGAAACAGAACCTGATCATCTTCATAAATCACCGAAAGCTCCATGTTCGGATACGCCGGCGCCTGAGCGGCCTGCTTTCGGAACTTTTCGATGGTCTCCTCCGCAAGAAACAGTCGGATCACATCGCCCTCACAGAGCCGTTCATTTCCCTCGCATTTCTTTCCGTTGCAGGTAATATTCTTTTTTCGGAACATCTTGTAAAAAAAGCTTTTGGGCGCAAGAGCCATATAATTCTGGAGATATTTATCCAGACGGCCTCCGGCTTCGGACGCCCCGATCACAAGTTCACGCATGAATACTTCCGTCCTTTTTCTGTGGATTTTCCGGATTACATGGAATATACCAGGAAATCATACCGCTTTTTCTCCAGCTCTTTCCGTACTTCCTCGGATTCCGGCGCGGCAATCCCCTTTACCCGCTTTAAAAAGGCATCATAATCCGTAAACAGCTGGATCTTTCCGTAGATCCCAACGCTTTTTAACAGACCGTTCACATCCCGTTCCGACTGTTTTACATCGATTTTTTTCAATGCGGTGTAGCCGACAATCCCGTGCTCCGAAAAGACTGCTGCCTGAATGGGCACCAGCTTCTGGTTTGCAGTAACGATCATGTCACAGGCCGTCACGTTATCGCCTGTCACCTCTGCAAACCGGCGGTATTCCGCTTTCTTTAAGGGCAGCCCCTTGGAGCGGGCAACAATATTCACCGCAAAGGTGGCAGCCGGCAGCACAGAGCAGATTGCTCCCACTGTAAAAATATTCTTTCTGGTTCCTGTCAGGCAGATTCCCAGGATCAGCGCCCCGAAAACCAGGACGCAGCAGCCGGCGCACAGTAAGATCTGCTGCCGGAGTTTCTTCATTCCGTAACCATAGTCTCCTCTGTTCATGGTATCTGTTATCTCTCCCATTTATCACATAGCATATTGATCTGATCGGCCATCTTGGCCAGATCCTTGTTGGCACCGCCCTCGTTTTTCCGGATCACACTCATGAGGCGTTCTCCGGCCGCCACCAGACGGGCAAAAACAGTAGCCGCTTTTTTGGCCTTCGGCTTTGTTTTTCGGATCACGATAGGCTCTGCTTCCCTGCTCCAGCACTTCTCTAAAAGATCATAAGCCGCCCCGCTGTAAGGCGCTTCGGCATCATAGCCGTACTCCTCCCTCAGACATGCCGCAAAGCTTTCGCAGACCTGATCCTCACCGTGAACCACAAAGACCTTTTCCGGTTTGTCCCGGAAGGCATTGATCCAGGTAAGCAGACCGTTTTTATCCGCGTGTCCGCTGATTCCGTCCAGACGGCAGATCCTTGCCTTTACCTCGATCACTTCGCCAAAGAGCCGTACCGTCTGGGCACCCTCCAGCAGTGACCTTCCCAGCGTTCCCGCCGACTGGTAGCCCACAAACAGGATGGTACATTCCGGCCGCCACAGATTATGCTTCAGATGATGACGGATCCGGCCGGCCTCGCACATACCGGAAGCCGATAGAATCACCTTCGGCTCGGAGTCAAAATTGATCTGCTTGGAATCGTCACTGGTGACAGAAACCTGTAATCCCGGAAACTGGATCGGATTGATCCCCTGATTCAGAAGCTCCGTGGCTTCTTCATCAAAGCAGCTGTATTTATGACGGTCAAAGATACTGGTGGCCTCTACCGCCAGCGGACTGTCCACATAAACCTTGAAATCCCCATGTCCATGGATCAGATGCTCGGCCTTGATCTTCCGGAGAAAATACAGCATTTCCTGCGTACGTCCCACGGCAAAGGACGGGATCACCACATTTCCGCCCCGGTCAAAGGTTTCCTGAATGATTTTGGAAAGCTCCTTTATATAGTCCACCCTGACTGCCGAATGGACCCGGTCGCCATAGGTGGATTCCATGATCACAAAATCGGCGCTGTCCAGATACTGGGGATCACGGATCAGCGGCTGATCCAGATTTCCCACATCTCCGGAGAAGACGACCTTCCGCTCCTCGGTTCCTTCTGTCAGCCACAGCTCGATGCTGGCGGAGCCGAGCAGATGGCCCACATCGGAAAAACGCGCCCGGATTCCGGGGAAGAGCTCAATGATCTCCTTATAATCACAGGGCACCAGCTGTTCCAGAAGCCCCACCGCATCCTCCATCGTATACAGAGGAATATATTCCGGTCCGCCGGAGCGCTTTGCCTTCCGGTTTCGCCACTCGGCCTCGAATTCCTGGATATGGGCACTGTCACGCAGCATGATCCGGCAGAGGTCACAGGTCGCGGTGGTGGAGTAAACCGGTCCGCGGAAGCCCTTCGCATAAAGAAGCGGGAGCAGTCCCGAATGATCGATGTGGGCATGGGTTAAAAGCACCGCATCCACCTCCGAAGCCGGAACCGGGATTTCCTGATTTTCAAAAACATCCTCGCCCTGCTCCATACCACAGTCAATGAGAAGATTTTTTCCGGCTGCCCGCACCATATGACAGCTTCCGGTTACTTCATGATCCGCACCAATGAATATCAGTTCCATAAACACGCCTCCTTTTAGGAATCCTTATGAATGCTGTTAATGCATACTGTTATGATTTCTTTTTATGAACATTCCGAATGGTCTTTTTCTTTCCGGAACGAACTGCGTTTTCCCGCTTACAGGCATTCCTGCCAGTATGCCCGCTTCGTCCCTCTGCTCTTGTGTTCTCCGGCCGGATCAGACATTTCGGACCGTACCCGATAAGATCCGTCCGCCCGGCCGTTTCCAGTGCCTCCATGACAAGGGGACGGTTTTTGGGCAGCCGGTACTGCATGAGTGCCCGCTGCATGGCCTTCTCATGGGGATTTTTCGGCACATAGACCGGCTCCATGGTCCGCGGATCCAGTCCCGTATAATACATACAGGTGGAAAGGGTTGAGGGTGTCGGATAAAAGTCCTGGACCTGCTCCGGGGTATGATTGATGTCCCGCAGGTATTCCGCCAGACGAATGGCTTCTTTCATGGTCGAGCCGGGGTGAGACGACATGAGATAGGGAACCAGATACTGCTTTTTCCCAAGCTGCTCATTCATCTTCCGGTATTTCTCCGCAAAGGACAGATAAACACCTGCCTCCGGTTTTCCCATGTACTTTAATACCTGGGGAGAAATATGTTCGGGAGCAACCTTTAACTGGCCGCTGATATGATACTGGCAAAGCTCCCTTAAAAAGGTCTCGTCCTTATCTGCCATAACATAATCAAACCGGATTCCGGACCGGATGAAAACCTTTTTCACACCGGGAACCGCCCGCAGCTTCCGAAGCAGCTTCAGATAATCCTGATGGCTCACCCGGAGGTTTTTGCATGGCGACGGAAAGAGACACTGGCGGTCGGGACAGGTTCCCACCCTCAGCTGATTTTCGCAGGAGGGCGCCCGAAAATCGGCAGTAGGCCCACCCACATCATGGATATAACCCTTGAAATCCGGTTCTCCGGTAAGGATTTCTGCCTCCTTCAGACTGGACTCATGGCTACTGGTCTGAACGATCCGTCCCTGATGAAAGGTCAGGGCGCAGAAGCTGCAGCTTCCGAAACAGCCCCGGTTGCTCACCAGACTGAATTTGATCTCGGAAAAAGCCGGGATCCCGCCGTCTTTATTGTACATAGGATGCCAGGTCCGCATATAGGGCAGATCGTAGACATCATCCATTTCCTGCTGCGATAAAGGCTTTGCCGGCGGATTCTGGAGCACATACCCCCTCGTTCCGTAGCCTTCCGCCAGCCGTTTTCCACGGAAGGGATCTGTATTCCGGTACTGGATCCGGAAGCTTTCGGCATAGGCCCGCTTATCATCCTTCACCGTCTCATAATCGGGAAGCACGATCATCTCCGGATCATCGGGAAGCTCCTTCACATGACAGGCAGTTCCGGCAATATACGTAATCTCAGAAACCGGGAGTCCCGCTTCCAGTGCTTCGGCAATCTCCACCATGGAATGCTCGCCCATGCCGTAGCTTACCAGATCTGCCTGGGAATCCATGAGCACCGAACGGCGGACTCTTCCCGACCAGTAATCATAATGGGCAAGACGGCGCAGGCTGGCCTCGATCCCGCCGACGATGATGGGCACCTGCTTGTAGACCTTCCGGAGCAGGTTGCAGTACACGGTCACGGCATAATCCGGACGTTTTCCCATGACACCACCGGGCGTATAGGAATCGGTCTCCCGCCGTCTCTTGGATACCGAATAATGGTTCACCATGGAATCCATATTTCCGGCGCTTACCAAAAACGCAAGGCGGGGCTTTCCCAGGACCTGAACGCTTTCTTCCTTCTTCCAATCCGGCTGGGCGATGATTCCGACCCGGTAGCCTCTGGATTCCAGGAGCCGGCTGATGATCGCCGGTCCGAAGGAGGGGTGGTCTACATAGGCATCACCGATCACATAAACGAAATCCAGCTCATCCCAGCCTCGTTTTTTCATATCTGCCCTGCTTACCGGGAGAAAATCCATCATGTTACGCCTCCAACTCGATCTCGGCATAGGACGTTAAAAATCCGTCTGCCAGTTCTTCTTTTTCCATGCGCATGGTACGGGAATATTCGTCATCCACGGCCCAGACGGTCATGCCCGCCCGTTTTCCGGCCAAAATCCCAGCCGGAAGATCCTCCAGTACCAGACAGTTCTCCGGCAAAACAGAAATCTTTTCAGCTGCGAATAAATAGACATCAGGAGAAGGCTTTCCCTTCGGGACCTGGCAGCCCACCACGACCGCATCAAACAGATCCCGCACACCATTGGCGCCGGTCACTGCTTCCACAAGCTCTCTGGAATTACTGGTGGCAATCCCGGTCCGGATCTGTTTCTGCTTCAGGCATTTTAAAAAGTCTTCCGCTCCCGGTTTTAATCGGATCTTATTCGAATACTGCTCCATGGCCATCTCATTCCAGCATGCCTTGATCTTATCCAGGCTCAGCGGAAGGGAAAACCGGTTCTGAAAATATGCGGCCGTCTCGGAAAAACTCATGCCTTCGATTTCTTTCTGGAGATTTTCCGGAACGGTATAGCCGAATCGTCCCAGGAAATCCACATCAATTTCCTTCCACATACCCATGGAATCCACCAGGGTTCCGTCCAGATCAAAGATTACTGCTTCTGTATGCTTTGGTAATTTCATCATTGCCATCTCCATCCGGGATAATATTTGTTCTTTAAGATTCCGCGATTTCTTTTTGCAAATCCAAGGCTCCAGCCGTCTGTACAGACGAGGCACCAGCCGTCGGCTCCCTCACAGGCGGCTCCCTCCGTATCGATAGTCTCACCCTTTAGATATTTTACGGTACGGATATCTTCTGAGGAAAAATCAGCAGTATTGGAAAACGTTTTCCTGGAAAGGAACATGGCAAGAGCCTGGGACGGCTCAAACCGGTTCTTTTTCATGGTGCCGAGAAACAGTCCTGTCCGAAGAAAGCGGATTTTCGGAAGCTTCTCCGGTGAAAGGGGAAGCAGGTAAAGATTTCCATCCCGCTCCCAGTACCAGCCGCGTTCCTCCAGGGGAAGAAGGATCTGATTCCGGAACTCCGTAAACGCAGGAAATTTCTTTAAAAATTTCTCGTTGGAAGCCGCCTGTTTTCGAAGGATCTGTTCTCTTCCGTCTTTTGCAGAACGATCCGCGAACTCTGATACCCAACCGTTTTCCTGCGGAACGCAGAAGGTTTCGATGTCCGTATCGGCACATTTCACATTGACTTTCTTTTTCATCAGCGCCACAAAATGTCCCTCGCCCCGCAGCTTCCACGGAAACAGACGGACAGAGGTTTCATCGGTGCCTCTGGAAAAGCCGTGCTCCGTCTGGATCGGAACCGCTTCCAGCTCCGATGCTTCCGAGAGGATAAATCGGATATTCTCCTCGTCCTCCCGGGGGGAAAAGGTACAGGTGGAATACAGAAGAAGTCCTCCCGGCTTTAACATGGAGACCGCACAGGAAAGCAATCGTCTCTGGATCGGCACATAATACTCCGGGCCGCGCTCCTTCCAGCTTTCGATCATGGACGGTTCCCGCCGGAACATGCCCTCTCCGGAACAGGGTGCGTCGATCAGGATCTTATCAAACCAGCCGGGGAAACAGGCCGCCAGCCGCTCCGGCTCCTCACTGCAGACCAGGGTATTACCGATTCCGAACAATTCCAGATTTTTCAACAGTGCCTTCGCCCTTGAGGCACTTACATCGTTGGAGACCAGAATCCCCTGTCCCTTTAAAGCTGCTCCCAGAGCAGTGCTCTTTCCTCCGGGAGCAGCGCACAGATCCAGGACACGATCTCCCGGCGTTACCGGAAGCAGCGCTCCCGGCGCCATGGCACTTGGCTCCTGTAAATAATAAAGGCCGGAAAAATAATAGGGATGGTGGGAAAGATCTGCCGATGGCTCATATTCATAACCCAGTCCGCCAGACCAGGAAACGGAACAAAGAACCGGAAGGGCTGAAAGAACCCGTTCCCGTTCTTCATCCGTCCGCACCTTTCCCGGATTTAGACGGAACCCGCGGCAGGACGGCTCGCGAAAGCTGTTTTTATATTCCTGAAACCCGGCTTCTCCCAGAAGCTGTTTCATCGTTTCTTCATACGTAAGAGGCAGTTCCATGATTCTTCTCCATAAACGCTAGTTAAAAGTGTGAAGCCCCTGAACCTTCCGTACAGCCGCCAGCTTATCCAGCCGCCGTCCGAAATCCTCCAGTTCCTCCAGAGATCCGTTGTGGTAGACTTCATAAAACTCGTTCTGGATATTCAGCATGGCATCCTCATATTCCTCTTCGCCGCTGTAAAGATTCTGGAGATTATTTAGAATATCCGCCACCACAGAGGCCTTCTCCTGGAACAGCCGCTGGGCATCCACAATCTCTTCCCGGATCGCAGACATCTCACAGTCCAGGGCAAGAACTGCCTCCGCGGCTGTCTTTAACCGCTGAGCTAAGATCTCCGGAAGCTCCTCCCGGTATTTATAGTGGAGGGAATGTTCGATGGTCGCCCAGAAGTTCATGGCCATCGTACGGATCTGAATCTCCACCTGGATCTTATGCTTTCCGCTGGCGGTATACACTTCATAAAGGACATTGACATGATAGCTCCGGTATCCGCTTTCCTTTGTATGATTGATATAGTCCCGCTCGCTTACCACTTCCATGTCGCTGCGGCTGCGGATCAGGTTGACCACCGTGGCGATATCCTCCACGAACTGGCAGATGATCCGGATACCGGCGATGTCGTCCAGCCGTTCCGTAAATTCATCCAGGGGAATCCCCTTCCGCTGTGCTTTTTCCAGAATACTGGAAATCTTCTTGACCCGCCCCTGCACCGCCTCGATGGGGGAATATGTCCCGGATTCCCGGCATTCCTTTATGATATGGTTAAACTTCACCATCAGTTCCTCAACGGCAAGCTGATACGGTGCAAGTGCTTCTCTCCAAAGCTGAATTCTCATAAATGTTTCTACTCTCCTGTTTTCTCTTTGATGCAGCAGTCGTTCACCAATGCATTTTGTACTGAGCATATACCGAACCATGGTTTCCCAGTTCTATTAGTATACCACAAAATGGTGATTGGGTGGTAAGGAATCTTATGCTCCTGCCAGACGTTTTAATACTTCAGTCAAAAACCGGTAAAACCGCTCCGTGGAAGGGATGGAAAGCCGCTCTCTCGGCGTATGGATATCCAGGATCTCCGGACCCATGGAAACGGCATCCAGTCCCGGGATCTTTGCCGCAAACAGGCCACATTCCACTCCGGCATGAATGGTCTCCACCCGGGCCGTTTTTCCGTACTGCTCTTCATAGACATCACGGAGAAGCGCCTGAAGCGGGGAATCCGGGCGGTATTCCCAGGCAGGATAATCGCCGGAGGTCTGAAAGCTTCCTCCTGCCAGATCCATGTACGCCTCCAGCCGCCGCATCAGCGCCTGCTTTCCGGACACGGAGGAGCTGCGCAGCAGACAGGAGACCTGTGCATTCGTATTGGAAAGACGCAGGATTCCGCAGTTCATGGAGGTTTCCACAAGACCGGGAAGCGCGCTGCTCATGGAAGAAACGCCGTCAGGCAGATTCCATAACCATGCACAAAGGCGTCTGAGCCCCGGACCGGTCAAAACCTGCCAGGGTTGTTCCGTCTGTCTGGAATCCGTCATAAGCGCTTCGGAAATCCCGGTAATTTCTGCATTCGCTGTAAGCGTCATGGAAAGCGCCGGATCTGTACCGTGAAACCGCGCCCGCAGGTCTGCCTCGATGGCCTGCACCGCCTGTTCGGTCTCTGTCCGGTCCTCTTTTGAAACCAGCAGCTCCGCCGTAAAGGAGGTCGGAATGGCATTGTCCTGAAGACCGGCAGAAAGGCCTCGCAGGGAAAGAGACGGAACCTTCTCCGTCAGATGGTTTAAGACTTCACCTGCCAGGATCACAGCATTGGCCCGTCCGAATACAATATCGGTACCGGAATGGCCGCCCGTCAGGCCGGAAAGGTGCAGCCTTACAGGGATTCCGGACGCTTCCGTTCTTTCGATGGGCAGCGTAAGATCATAACGGATTCCTCCGGCACACCCGGACAGAAATACCCCTTCGTCCTCAGAATCCAGGTTCAGAAGAACGGAGGACTTCAGATCGCTCATATCCATGGCAGAGGCGCCGATCATTCCGATTTCTTCATCCGAGGTAAAGACGCACTCCAGCGGCGGATGGATCAGCTCCTCCGAATCCAGGATCGCCAGTGCCATGGCAACAGCGATGCCGTCATCCCCTCCCAGGGTCGTTCCGTCTGCAGTCAGGTAATCACCATCCGTCTTTAAATGAAGGCCCTCGGTTCGGAAATCATGGGAAACGCCGGGATCAGCCACACAAACCATGTCCAGATGGCCCTGAAGCATAACCGTGGGAGCCTGTTCAAAGCCCCTGCTGCCCGGTTTTCGGATCACCACGTTCTGGTGTTCATCCCGCCTCCAGGAAAGGCCATGGGCCTCGGCAAAGGCTGTGCAGTAATCGGCGGCTTCCTTTGTATGTCCGGATTCCCGCGGAATCCGGGATAATTCCTCAAAATAGTGAAAGACCTTTTTCGGTTCCATATAGTCTCCTTTCCGGGCGGTATAGGACGCCGTCCCGTAACATAAACTGAAAAAAAGCGAAAGGACAGGATTTTGAAACGACTGCTGTTTTCCCTTGGGACTGTGCTGTTTTTTATTCTCTGCCTTTCCCGTCCGTCCATTGCCGTCTCCGGGGCATCTGCCGGTCTGGCACTGTGGTATTCCAGCGTTCTTCCGGCTCTTCTGCCCTGTATGATCCTTTCCGGGTATTTAACCGCCTCCGGACTGTTCCGTCGTCTTCCGCCGTCCGCCCTTGCGCTCGCTGTAGGCTGGTTCTGCGGTTATCCCATGGGCGCCAAAACCGTGGCCTCCCTCTGGAAAAAGAAACGGCTGTCGGAATTCCAGGGCCGCAGGCTTCTGGCACTGGTGGGCGAACCGAGTCCCATGTTCCTGAGCGGATTCTTATGCTCCGGAATGCTGCGGATTCCGCCGGAAAAGGCTCTGGTTTATATGCTGAGCGTTTATCTGCCTGCTGTGATCTTTTTTGGAATACAGACTGCGGCAGAAGCACGTCGGGCACGGCAGACAGCATCCAGCCTGCGGACATCTTTGCCGAAACAGAAATGTTCCGCCTCCGATGAGCACAATGCTCTGGAATTATTTGAAGAAAGCATGACGGACAGCATGATCCTCATGGCAAAGATCGGCATATATCTGATGCTCTTTACCATGCTCTCCTACTTTCTTACCTCCTGGTCTGCCCATCCGGTGTTTCAGTCTCTTTTTCCCGGAATCCTGGAAATGACCTCCGGAACCGCCTTTACGATCCGTGCCGGTCTTTCCGAACGGCTGACCGTTTCACTCTGCTTTTCTTATGCGGCCTTCGGCGGCTGTTCCATTCTGGCACAGACCAAAAGTGCATTAAAGGGAACACCGTTTTCCATCCGGCGGATCGGATGTGCGAAGCTGCTGCAGGCAGCAGGAACCTTTCTGATGATTTACGGATTTTATCCGATGCTGCAGAGATAACGCAGAGTTATCTGAAAACATAAAACAAGGGGATACCGTTCAGAGTATCCCCTCCTGAGTTCTCTTTTGTCATCAGCCAAGCATATCGGTATTGATACCGCCGTCTTTCTTCCGGTCGGCCGCCGGCTTGCTTTCCGTGTTCTTCGGCTCAGCCGCTGCCGCCGCTTCTGCTGCGGGAACCTGCAGCTCACTGCGGTTATTGGTCACCACATCCAGGTTTGCCTGGAGGGAATCGATGAACAAACGGAACTTTTCGTTTGCCTGCTCCATGGTGCGGTTCATAATGGTCTGAAGCGTTCCGAGCATTTCATCGGTGTAACGGATCGCGCCCTCACGGATATTGTCGGAATCCGCTACGGCACTGTCAACCACCTGCTGGGCGCTGGCATTGGCCTGCTCCATAACCTGTCCGGCCTGCTGGTTTGCCTGTTCCACCACCTCATTTGCCTGCTGATATGCCTGATCCAGTACCTGGCCGGCCTGCTGGTTTGCCTGCAGGACGACTTCGTGTTCGTTTACCAGAGCGGCTGTATGCTGTTCGGTCTCGGCAATGATCTGATCTGCCTGCTCCTGCGCCTGGGCAAGAATCTGCTCTGCCTGTGCTTTCGCATCCTTTACGATCTGATCTGCTTCTTCCTGAGCGGAGCCGGTGATGGCATCCTTATTGCTGATGATCTTCTGATATTTCTTGATCTCATCCGGAGTCCGGAGACGAAGCTCCACTAAAAGCTCTTCCATCTCATCCTTATCCACGATGATCTTCTTGTTGTTGGTAAACGGCTGCGGCTTGCATCCATCAATGTATTCTTCAATTTCACTGATCAACTGTTCGATTCTGCTCATGGTTCGTTCCTCCAAGTTTTCTTATCGGTCATAATACAGAGCCGTTCCTGTTCAGGCCCGGTTCCGGATCATGGACTGCCCGATGGCTATTTAAATTTTTCCAGTACTCTTGGCAATACAGACGGCGGCACAAATGCCGAGATATTTCCGTGATATCGGGCAACCTCCCGTACCGTACTGGAACTTAAATATGCATATTTTAAGTCTGTCGTCAGAAACATCGTATCCAGCTCCGGACACATGATACGATTGGTCTGAGACATCTGCAGCTCATATTCAAAGTCGGTGATGGCGCGAAGTCCGCGGACAACGGTCTGCGCATGGCACTGAACCGCAAAATCCACCAGAAGTCCATCAAACGAGGTGACTTCCACATTGGACAGATGAGCCGTCACATTCTTTAACATAGTAACACGTTCCGCAACAGAAAACAACGGATTTTTTGCGCTGTTATTCAACACGCCTACAATGAGCTTGTCCACCATTTTAGAAGAACGCTCAATGATATCCAGATGTCCAAGGGTCACGGGATCAAAGCTTCCCGGGTATACAGCGATTCTCATACGATGTTAAAGCTCCTTCATTTCGATAAAAACATGTTTATTGGTTTTATAGTTCTTTTCCCTCACGATCTGGAAAATGGTTTCCTCTTCCACGTAGGAAAAATCTGTCTGAAGCGATGCCTCCACGATGATCGTAGTCATTTCATCCGCCAGACGGGAATGAGACAGCGCCATAAGCACCTGACGCTCCAGTTCTTTTCCATAGGGCGGATCCATGAAGATCAGGTCAAAGGGCTGTTCTCCGGAATCCTCCAGTCTCCGGAGCGCAGTCAATGCGTCACATTCCATTACAACCGCATCCGGTTCCAGACGGGTAAAGGAAAGGTTCTGGCGGATACAGTCCGCCGCCTTTTTATTGTTTTCCACAAATACACAGGCACTGGCTCCGCGGCTCAGCGCCTCGATCCCAATCCCGCCGCTTCCGGAAAACAGATCCAGAAACCGACAGCCGGTAATCTCTGTCTGGAGCATATTAAACAGCGTTTCTTTGATCCGGTCAGTCGTCGGCCTGGTGTCGAGACTGTCCAGTGTTTTTAAAGGAAGCCGCCTGGCTTTCCCTGCAATTACTCTCATGTTGATTCCTCATTTTATTTGATTTTAAACAGACGAAAAGACTCCTGTTTGCAGATCCATGCAGATCCATGCAAATGATCTGAGGTCCTGCGTCTGTCACTACGTTATTATAATATGATTTTCCACTTCAATCAAGTGGCATTTTCCGTTAGAAGATTCTGACAGAAGACGCAGATCTTCCCAGTGTATTATTCCTCCACAGGCACATAATAAGGGTGTACCAGATAACAACCGAAAAGGAGGTGCTTCACATGTCTGGAAAAAACACAGGAAACAGCAATCAGGTCAATGTCCCTGAGGCAAAAGACGCGATGGACCGTTTTAAGATGGAGGTTGCCAATGAAATCGGCGTTCCGTTAAAGAGCGGTTACAACGGCGACCTCACTTCTTACCAGAATGGCTCCGTAGGCGGCTATATGGTCAAGAAAATGATTGAGGAGCAGGAAAGACAGATGGCCGGAAAGTAAGCCGTCTTTCCCGGGGAACAGCCATGCAGAGAAACCCTGCATGGCTGTTTCTCTTGCAATATTTTTAATACAGATCCTTCCTCAGATGCTTTAATACCGGAATCTGTTCCCGGACCTCCTTGATCTGAGACAGATCCAGCGTTTTCTCCAATACACAGGGGCCTTCTCCTGCCTGGGCCAGAACCTCGCCCCAGGGAGAGACGACAATGGAATGTCCATAAGAAATATAGGAGGCGGTTTCATCGGCAGCAGGAGCGGCTCCCACCAGAAACAGCTGATTGTCCACCGCGCGGCTGCGAAACAGCAGCTCCCAGTGCTTCGGCCCGGTGGTACGGTTAAACGCTGCCGGACAGAATACCAGGTTCGCACCACGGTCGGCCATCAGCCGGAACAGCTCCGGAAACCGGATATCGTAACAGATGCAGACCCCAACAGGGCCGAATTCCGTCTGAAAAACCGTAGCCTCGTTTCCGGGGCTTAGCGTTTCAGATTCTTTAAAATACTGGCCGCCCTTCACATCAATATCAAACAGATGCACTTTCCGATGCTTCGCCAGAAGGCTTCCGTCCCGCCCGAAAACCAGAGAGGTATTATAGATCCGGTCTCCTTCGCACTCCGGTATGCTGCCGCCGATCAGATAAACCTGCGCTTCTTTTGCCGCTTTGGAAAGCCGCCTTGCACTTTCTCCATCTGCAGTCTCGGCATACACGGGGAACTGGCTCGTTTCATAGGGGCTCTGGAACATTTCCGGCAAAACCACAAAATCTGCTCCCCGGCTGCCTGCCTCACGGATCTTCTGTTCCGCCATGGAAAGATGCTCCTCCTTTGGTGCTCCCGTATTCATCTGGATCACAGAAACCCTGCACAACGTATGATTCATCAAACTCTGATTCCTTTCTGCCGGCTCCGGCAAAGTACAATCTTGAAAACCGGAAACAGTCATGCTATACTTTTCGTGATGATATCCGGACAGCCGAAACAGATGGTCTGCCTCCGGTATCTTCCGGTGATGTGTCAACCCACATCCTTTGTTTTGACTTTAATTCCAGGGGGTACGATTCATGAATGAAACAACAAAAAAACCAGGTCTGTTTTCCCGTCTGATCGATCATGTCACCGGCTGCATGGGGCCGATCATTCCGGTTCTGATCGCCGGGGGGCTGGTAAAGCTGATCGTATTGATCCTTACCATGACCGGTCTTCTGGCCGAAGGCACCACAACCGAGCAGGTACTTTCCCTCATCGGTGACGCGCCTCTTTATTTTCTCCCGATGATCCTTGCCTATACCTCTGCCGTTCAGTTTCATGTGAATCCGGTGATCGCCATGTCAGCCGTCGGTGCCATGCTGAGCCCGACTTATGTGGAGCTGGCTTCTTCTGCGGAAAAGCTGACCTTCGCCGGTCTGCCGTTCGTAAAAGCAACCTACGCATACAGCACGATCCCTGTGATCCTTCTGGTTGCCGCCATGATCTGGATCGAAAAAGGCGTACATAAGCTTCTTCCGAAAGCGGTAGATGATGTTCTGGCGCCGCTGGTAATCCTTCTGATTTCCTCCCTGGTCGGATTTCTTGCGATCGGACCGCTCGGAACTCTGATTGGAAATCTTCTGGTCGGTATCATCGACTGGCTTCAGATCCATGCACCCGCTGCCGCATGGGCTGTTTTTGCGGCAACCACACCGCTTCAGGTCATTACCGGAACCCACTGGGTCTTTATTGCGACCTGCATCAGCCAGCTCGGCGCCGTTGGTGTGGATAACGGAATTCTGGTCGGGTTCTTTATCTTATCACTGGCCATGGCCGGAACCGATTTTGCCGTTTTCCTGAAAACGAAATCCGCTTCCGCGAAGAAAACAGCGCTGAGCTGCGGAATCACGATCCTGCTGACCGGCGTTTCCGAACCGTCCATTTTCGGTGTAGCCTTAAAATATAAACGGCCACTGATCACGACCATGCTTGCCTGTGCCATCGCCGGACTGTTCCAGGGCATCGTCACGATCCACGCCTACATCTATGCGTTTCCGGCCATTCCCTCCTGCCTGATGTTCTCCGGCGAGCCCGGAAATCTGGTAAAGGCACTGATTGCCGGTGCCATCGCCCTGGTGAGTGCCTTTGTTCTTACCATCCTCTTCGGCGGAAAATGTGAAGAACCGGATGCCAAAAAAGAAGCAGACGCTTAACTCTTATGCAGAGCGTTTTTTATTTCATAGGACGCACGTTCCTATGAAACAAGATCATCGGGAATTGCGATTTTCGCAGTTCCCGATTTTTACACTGCAAAGCATTTTAAATCATTCCCCGGATCAGAAGCCCAGCTCCTCCCCCACTAAAATAACCTTTACCCTGCCCACGGGGCGGCAGTTTCTGGTGATCAGGATCTGATTGCAGATGCAGGCGGGGGACTTGCAGTCGGCACACATGCCGGTTTCCGTACAAGGTGTTTTTCCGGGAACACGGAAATGATTTAACGGGGCGGCGACCGTTCTTACTCGGGTAAGCGCATCCTCCGCCGTCCTGGAGATCTTATTGATCCCGGCGACAACGATCACATGCTTCGGGCCGAATACCATGGCAGCAACCCGGTTCCCCGTTCCGTCCACATTGATCAGCTCTCCGTCCTCGCTGATGCCGTTGGTGCTGGTAAGATAATAATCAGCCAGAAGCCCTTCATGATGAAGCTTATCTTTTTCTTCCGGACAGGCCGCCTTGTCCCGGTCGATGGCGCGGTAGTTTCCGTTATTAACCGCCTCGGTCAATCCAATTTCCCGGATGGTCACGGAACCGCCCCAGGACACGGAACTTCCCTCTTCAATGAGATTTAATGCCAGCTCCTTCGCCTCCGCACCTGTGGCACAGTAATACGC
>CAKRJM010000019.1 GCA_934351765.1 uncultured Lachnospiraceae bacterium
CTGGCCGTCCTTTATGGCCGCCATGACATTGTAAAGCTGTCCGTCCCGCAGCCAGGGAAGTCCGACAAACACCAGAAGATCCAGATCTTTTCCCATATCTGCCAGCTCCGCCAGCTCCCGCTTCGCTGCATCCAGAAGCGGATCCTGCAGAAAAAGGTCGCTGCAGGTATATCCGGTCAGACAAAGCTCCGGAAATACCAGAACCTTTACTCCTCCGGCAGCCGCCTCCCGGCAAAGCTCCTCCATCTGCATTCGGTTATAGGCCGGATCTGCCACGCGGATCCGGGGCGTGGCAGCTGCCACGCGGATAAATCCCTGATTCATGTTTTGTTCTCCCTTCCACTGCCTCTGTCCATTATAGAATAACCGGCGGTAAAAAGCAATTATATCCTACGGATCCAGATCCACCTGCCGTTTCAGATACCTTCCGACCACATTGGAAAAATTTTCGATCTCCCGGATATAGGCAAAATCCCGTCCAAAGATCTTTTTTTCTGCATCCAGATCCTCTTCCCGTCCCGCAAATACGCCAAGAACGGATATCCCTAAATTTCGGGCACGCCGCACCTCTGATGCCGTGTCACGAACCGCATACTCACCGCCGTAAGGCTTTGGATTTTTGCTGCCGGGCCGATTGATAACCATATCATTGGGACGCCCGTCACTCAGTACGATCAGAATCCGGTTTTCCTCCTGTCTGGAGAGCAGCCCGTCCGCTGCCGCACGGATTGCCAGCCCGTCCCGGTTGTTCGACGATGTAGAATACTCCAGAATGTTGTCATCCGCCGACTTGTCATCCTCGTAGTCACGAAACCGGTGCATCACCGTATAATCCCAGAAGGTACAAAAGCTCATGACCCGGTGAAAAATCCCTGCCTCGCTGAGCGCACAGCTGATCAGATATCCCTGAAATGCGATCCGCGGCGAACGCACCTGCTGGGAGCCGCTGGCGTCCATGAGCACATCCACAACGAACTCTGAAGATGCGCGCTGAAACTGTCTGGAAAACAGCCGTCTGTCCTCACAGCGTCCCACCCTCCACAGAAGCGCCGGAACCACCTGTCCGTGATCGTCCCGACGGTATTCCGGCTCACTGCGTTTCTGAAGCGCCCGCTTTAAAATCTGGGAAAGCTCCAGAATATGCTTTTTTGCCAGATTGGCATGCTGGCGCAGATATCGGCGGTTTTCCTCCGCCTGCCGCTTCGCATACTGATACTGATAATTATTCTTTACCGGATTCCGTAAAATTCCCTCCGTATAATAAAGACTGCAGTCCACATGTGCGCCACGGCAAAGCTTCTGATCCGTCCGCGCCTGCTCCAGTGGTGTCAGATAGGATTTTCCGAAGTTCAGTTCCACATAGGAATAGACCTTTTTCAGATCCTCCTCCGAAACCTTCACCACCCTGGTCACTGCCGGCATTTCCTCTTTCGGCTCCTCGTCCTCTCCAGTCTGAAGTATCCTCTGCGACACTCTCCGCATATACTCCTCAAAGCTTTCTTCCACCGCAAGATCCTTCAGAAAATCCTTCCAGCCAAACTCTGCCAGTTCCTCCGGTGTTACCGAAAGAACCTCCTCCAGGTCTCCCTGTCTTCTTTCAAAGGTCTGATCGAAGAGCTGATTATACAGATGATCCACTGCCCGGATAATGTCCATGGTTGTCCTGGCATACTCCAGTCCATGAAGCTCCTCTGCCGCTTCTGTAAGCTTTTTTGTTGTCGTATAGCCCGGCTCCAATGCCTGCTTCATAACGGTATATTTAACACGTCCTGCCATAGACTCGCTGAAAGCCCGAAAATCCCCCAGCTCAATGACATCATGAAATGCACGCAGGCGCAGATCCGCCACGCCGCTTCGCTCTGCTTCCGCCCGTTTATGAACCGCCATATCCACCGCCGTCTGTGCCAGAGTCATTAACGGCCCTGCCTCTGCTCCCAGGAACTGTTTTTTTACCACATAAAGGGCGAGGGCATTTTTGTCAAAATATTTGGCAAACGCCCCCTGCTTCACTGCATCATACAGAGAAATATATTTGGACCGTTCAAAGGAATCCATATCCAGCTTTGTGTCCAGACTGTAATTCCCGCTTACGGTCCACATCAGATTCCGAACCCGGTTTTCCGCCTCCAGCTTCCAGGTTTCCTCTGTCATCACTGCTTCCTCCGTCTTTTATGAATCAAACACATCAGCTGCAGTCCAGCTCTCCGGTATCCGTGTCATGACCACATCGCTGATGATCTCCTTTTCAAAACTGTCAAAGGTCTTGTTGGTGATTCCCATACGGACCGCCAGATATGGTGCAAGGCCGCTTCTCACGATTCGCACCGCTGCCAGGAGCCCGCGCAGATCCAGTGCCCTGGTTGTGATCTCGCCATTGGCAGCCTTGATCTGAAGATCCAGGAACAAACCGGCCAGCTGCTCCATGGCCTTTTTGTTTCCGTCCGGAAAGGTTGTCTGTAAAATTTTCATCAGCATTGCCTCGTCCACCGGAGACATATCGATCACCAGGAACCGGGACACCAGAGCCTCATTCAGCTCCTTTGTTCCGGCATAGCCGTAGTTCATGGTTCCGATAAACCGTGCAGCCGGGTGGAGCGTAATTTTCTCATACCCGGGAATGTCAATGATACGGCGATGATCCAGTGTTGCATGAAGTACTGAAACAGCATCGTTTTTCGCCATATTGATCTCATCCAGAATGCCGAAACCGCCATACTGCGCACACTGAGTTACAGGTCCGCGCCGCAGAGTCACTTCGTTATTCTGAAAGGTATCCGTTCCGATGAGGGAGCTGCTGTCGGTATTCACATGAAAGGAAATATTATAGACCGGACGTCCGAATAATACCGCCAGATTCTCCGCCAGAACATTTTTCCCCGTGGCCTTGGAACCGCTTAGTAACAGGTTTTCCCCCTGTAATAACGCAGCAATCGCCTGCTCTAAAACTTCTTTTCCGTAAAAGGGAATCACGGGCTTCGCCATGCGGCTTTTCTGGCTTTCATCCACTGAAAATCTGTCCCGAAAAACGGACAGTTCGTGAATCAGTCCCTCATCCACGCCCTGTTCTCTTAATGCCTCTTCTGTCACTCCTTTTCTCCTCCTGCCAAAATCAGCCGGTTAATCTGTGCGCCCAGATATCCGGCTCCGAATCCATTATCAATATTGACCACTGCCATGCCCTCCGCACAGGAATTAAGCATTCCGAGAAGGGGCGCCAGCCCGTCAAAGCCGGCTCCGTAGCCGACGGATGTCGGAACTGCGATCACCGGCTTATCCACCAGTCCGGTGATGACACCGCCGAGTGCTCCCTCCATACCGGCTACAGCCACGATGCAGTTTGCCTTCCGGATCTCCTCAATTCTGGAAAACAGCCGGTGGATCCCGGCCACTCCCACATCAAAGACCCGAAGCACCCGGCTTCCGTGAAACTCTGCGGTCTGTGCTGCCTCCTCCGCAAAGGGAATATCCGCCGTACCGCCGGTACAGACCGCCACCAGCCCCTGCTGCTCTGCCGGCTTCGGCTCATATTTTAAAATCCGGGAGCTCTCATCATAATACACCTCCGGAACCGCGCGGAACACCGCCTCATACTGCTCCTTCGTGGCTCTCGTTCCCATGACATTCACACCTCTGTCCCGAAAGGTTTCATAGATATGAACCAGATGGGATAGCTCCTTCCCCTGGCAGAAAATAACCTCGCCGGTTCCGCGGCGTCTGCTTCTGTGGAAATCGATCTTGGCACAGCCGATATCCTTATACTCCTGTCCGCCCAGCATGATCTCTGCTTCTTCCATGGGCAGTGTCCCGTTTTTTACCTGTTCCAGTATCTCGCGTACTTCCATGATACCTCCTGTCTGCCTGTTCTTTTTCCTGCCTTTCAGACTCTGGTCTGCTTCCCATCTTTCCGAAGCAACTTCGAGAAATTGTCCCTTTAATCTACCAGATCCATACTTCCCGAACGGAAGCCCTCCAGATCCAGCGTCACATAGACAAACCCCAGCTCCTTTAACCGGTTTACAATATCCTCCCGCATATTTACAAACACCGGAATCTGAGATTTTTCCACCTCGATCCGGGTGACAGGATCATAAAAGCGGATCCGCACCGAGCGAAAGCCCATGCTCTTTAAGTAAGCTTCCCCGGCCGCGATCTTTTCCAGTACCGGTGTCTCCAGCCTTGCTCCATAAGGCAGTCTGGTTGCCAGACAGGAATTAGACGGCTTCGATGCCACAGAAATGTCATATTTCTCCGCCAGAGCCCGCACCTGCGCCTTGGAAATTCCAAGAGTCTTTAAGGGGCTCATGACCCCCAGCTCCTCCAGCGCCTTCAGGCCCGGACGGTACGCCTTGATATCATCCGCATTTGTCCCATCCATGACCAGGCCGCACCCATGAGCATTCGCAAAGGCCTTGAGATTGGAAAACAGAAAATGCTTGCAGTGATAGCAGCGATCCTTAGGATTGTTCAGAATCGCCGGATTGTCCAGCTCATTGACATGGATCACCGCAAAATCCGCGCCGCACTCCAATGCCAGTTTTCTTGCCTCCGCTTCCTCTCCCTTCGCATGAAGAAACGTATCAAACATGACACCGTAAACCGTTCCGCCAAATCGTTTCTGCTGTCTGCTTGCCACAGTCAGAAGAAGCGTGCTGTCCACGCCGCCGGAAAAGGCAATACAAACACCCTGTTTCACCGCGTCTCCTACACATTCTTCCAAATCCTGTTTTTTTCTGCGAAGTTCCTCTTTATTCTGTCCGTGTTCTTCCATACTTATCCCTTTCGGTTATCTTGCCTGAAGTTCTTCTGCCTGTCTCTGGATTCTTGCATAAGCCTCCTGGAAGGAAATTCCAGCCTTCCCGGCATACTTCGTCACATCCTCATATTCCGGATAACAAAAGCTCCGCTCTCCCCTTGTCACGATCTTGACCTGCGCCGTTCCGGCGTCCGTTTCCACTGTCAGGATCTGACGCGGCAGAACCGTCCGCTCCACCGGATAACGGCGGATTCCAATGGTCGTTGTATGAAGGAACAGCAGCTCCTCCAGCTCCTCCCGCTTCGCTTCGGTACAGATCACCTTGACGAGATAAGCCGGACGGTTTTTCTTCATAAAGGCCGGCAGATAGCACACATCTCTGGCCCCTGCCGCCAGAAGCTGTTCCATCACAAATCCAAGTGCCTCTCCGGTGGTATCATCCACGTTCGTCTCCAGTGTCCAGAGCGTCTCATCTTTTTCCGCAGTTTTTTCTTCGTTTCCGGACGCTTCTCTTCCCGGAGCTTTCATCCTTGTTTCAATTAAGCTTGCCCGCAGCAGATTGGCACGCGGAAAGTCCTTTTTTCCGGCACCCATGCCGGTCTTTACGATCCGGTACACCTCCGGAAGTGTCTCCTGCGTCCGGATTCCTGCCGCAATGGCAGCTCCTGTGGGGGTTACCATCTCCCCCCGGTTTCCGGTCTGCCGCAGATATAAGCCGTATGCCTCCGCAATGGCCGTCACCGCCGGAACCGGAACCGGAAGGATCCCATGCTGGCAATGTACATGACCGCTGCCCTCATAAAGCTCCGAAATGACTGCCTCCTTAATTCCGAGATCATCGAGGCAGATCGACACCGCCGCAATATCCACAATGGAATCCACCGCGCCCACCTCATGGAAATGGACCTGATCGATGGGCTTTCCGTGAACCTTCGCCTCTGCCTGCGCCACAATACCGAAGATCCTGAGCGCCGTTTTTTTCGCATCAGCTGTCATGGCCGACTGCTCAATGATCCCCGTAATATCTGCCAGATTCCGATGTGTGTGAGGGTGTGCATGATGCTCGTGGCCGTGGCCATGCTCGTGATCTTCGTGGTCATGGTCATGCTCGTGGCCGTGATTGTGCTCTTCATGGTCATGGGTTCCGTGGCCGTGGTCATGCTCGTGATCTTCGTGGTCATGAGCCTCGTGATCGTGGCCATGCTCGTATTCTTCGTGGTCATGCCCTTGATCTTCATGGGTGTGACAAGGCACGTATTCCTCATGACTATGCACAGGATCTCCCTCCAGGTCATCATGACTTCCACCGTCCTCCGGTCCATCCAGGATCACCTCAAAGCTGCATGCCTCAATGCCGCATTTTACCCGGCGGCCGATCTCGATGCGGTATCCGTCCACATCGAGACTTTCAAGACCTGCCAGCAGTTTTTCCCGGCTGGCTCCCAGATCCAGGAGTGCCGCCACCATCATATCTCCGCTGATGCCGGAGTAACATTCCAGATAAAGCATGTGTTCTACCTCAATTTTTCCGTCTCAATCTTCCTGTCCTAAATTTCCTGCCCTAATTTTCCGCTTCCACCATACTTATACTTCAATCAGTTCGTATTCACTGTTTCCAAGTCCGATTTTTACTCCATGCTCAATTCCGACCTTCCAGTTGGTATTGGGGCTTACCTGTCCGAAATAGTCCCGGTTCTCATGGCCGCGGCTCTCACCGAGGATACTGTCCATGATGATAGGCTGCGCATTGACCGCATCGGCACATGCCACATCCAGCGCCACCGGATCAAAGGACGCAAACATTCCCACATTAGGAACAATGGCGCGGTCGTTTTCTCCGTGACAGTCACAGTAAGGAGATACATCGACTACCAGGCTGATATGGAAGTTCGGACGTCCCTGGACCACTGCCAGGCTGTATTCGGCAATCTTCTTATTGATGATATCATGAGTCGCATCCTTGGCTGCCAGTACTGCGTCCTTGGGACAGACACCGATACACCGTCCGCAGCCGACACACTTATCATGATTGATGGACGCTTTTCCATCTGTGAATTCCGGTGCACCGTGAGCACAGATCTTCTCGCACTGATGACAGCCGATACAGCGGCTCTGATCCACATAAGGCTTTCCGGTGCTGTGCATATCCATCTTTCCGGCACGCGATCCGCAGCCCATGCCAAGATTCTTCAGGGCGCCGCCAAAGCCGGTCATCTCATGCCCCTTGAAATGAGTCAGGGAAATGATCACATCGGCGTCCATGACAGCCCGTCCGATCTTTGCAGCCTTCACATACTCCCCGTTTACCGGAACATCTACATCATCGGTTCCCTTTAATCCGTCGCCGATGATCACATGACAGCCTGTGGAGAACGGAGAAAAGCCATTAACATAAGCCGTATCGATATGATCCAGCGCATTCTTTCTTCCGCCCACATAAAGCGTATTGCAATCCGTTAAGAACGGGCGTCCGCCAAGCTCCCGCACCAGATCTACCACAGTTTTTGCGTAATTAGGTCTTAAATAGGACAGATTTCCGCGTTCTCCGAAATGCATTTTAATGGCCACATATTTATCCTGAAAATCAATGGTTTCCATTCCGGCCTTCTTCATGAGGCGGTTCAGCTTCATCTGCAGATTCTCACCGTTTTTTGCTTTCATGTTAGTAAAATAAACCTTGGACTTTTCCATTTTCCTTCTCCCTTCCTGATGGACTGCGTTCTGCGCACGCATGCGTTTCACAGTCTGTTTCCTGTTCCAATTCTGATCTCACACCTGCTTCTGTTCCTGCAAATCTGCGTTTTTTGCAGTCTCCTGCCAACTTCTTCTGATCAGTGGATCCGATCGGCTCCGGTCATAAGATCCCTGGCCTCCTCGATCTGCCTGCTGATCATCTGCTGCCGCTCGGCAAACAGCAGACCCTTATTATACTGATAATACCGGTCGCAGCCGTTCTCCCGGATAAACCAGGCACTGTAATATCCAGCCGTCAGCTCCGTGACAAAGAGCACCAGCTCCTGTCCCTTTCCGAAGGCCGCCTCCATAAAATCAAAGGCATATTCCAGCTTTTCACCGGCCCCCTCCACCATGGACTGGCGCTGATCCGCTGCCGCCGCAAAATCCTTCCTGACTTTCTCAAAGCTTCCTGCATTCAGATGCTGTTCCATCCAGGAAAGGACCCGTCTGCCCGTAAGCAGCCCCGCCTTGTCAAGCTGCGCTCCGGCGTTTGCCTTTTCAAAGGCCTCCAGTGCTTCCTGATACCGCTCCGAAAGGGAGCAGTCCTCCCGCTGAACCGCTTTTAAATGACCGAACAGCTCCGTCACGAACCGATCCTCCAGATAGCAGTTCCAGAACTCCTCCTCCAGTCTGGAAAGCAGCAGTCCCATAACACTCAGCCTCTCATCGAAATCAGCGAACTTCAGTCTGGAAACAGCCGACGGGTCGATGACACCTGCAAGCACCTCATCCACCCTGTAATCCTCATGATACTTCTTATATAACTCCAGATAGTTGGCAAAATCCCTGGCAATCTTCGGATACTGGATGTACTGTCCCACCACCTGGGCATCTACATCCTTTCCCAGCTTCTCATAAACGTACAGCAGCTGGGACAGATCCTCCCAGCCTCGCGCCGTGGCAAACAGCTGGCCGTCCACGGTTGTCTCCATTCGATAGAAATTGTTTTTCCGAAGCTCCAGATAAGAAATTACCGCACCGTGAAGTTTCTGCTTATATGCATATTCCTTCCAGACGCCAAAATCTGCCTCCACGTCCAGACGCTTCACACGATCCAGCGTCACCACATCAAATTCCCGGACGGATTTGTTGTATTCCGGCGGATTTCCCGCTGCCACAATGACCCAGCCCTCCGGCACCTTCTGATTTCCAAAGGTTTTGCACTGCAGGAACTGCAGCATCATGGGCGCCATGGTTTCAGACACGCAGTTGATCTCATCGATGAAAAGAATCCCCTCTTTTAAGCCGGTTTCCTCCATTTTTTCATACACCGAAGCGATGATCTCGCTCATGGTATATTCCGTCACGGAATAGGTCTGTCCGTCAAACTCCCGTTCCTTGATAAAAGGAAGTCCCACCGCACTCTGACGGGTATGGTGGGTGATGGTATAGGACACCAGCCCCACATGGCACTCCCTGGCGATCTGCTCCATGATCTGTGTCTTTCCCACCCCGGGCGGGCCCATGAGCAGCACCGGGCGCTGGCGGATCGACGGAATCTCGTAGGCACCGTAGGCATCCTTCATCAGATAAGCCTCTATGGTATTTTTGATTTCCTCTTTTGCTCGTTTAATATTCAATGTTCCGGTTTCCTTTATCTTTTTTCTTCTTTAATTTTAAACAAATTTAATATTTTTGTCCAGCCGTTTCCCTGCTTCTTCCAGATCCGGTGCGGACAGGATCAGCCTCATGGCCCAGGGCGGAACAGCCACATCGGTATAGTCCTCCTGCATGAAAAGAAAAGCCACATCATAATCGGGGCATTTTTTCGGATACCTTCCTTTTCCATCCGTGAAATACAAAAGTCCCTTTAAGCCACGAAGCTCTCCCTGCTCTCGAAGCTCTTCCACATGGGAGAACACCGGGCGAAAGTCCGTTCCTCCTCCGCCCTTTAGTTCAAAATGCTCCATATAATCCTTCAGTTCCTCAACGGAACCGATCCTCGCATCATGCTGGATCTTTTCGTCGCACTGAATAATATGGATCCGCACTTTCTTAAAAAAGCTTTCCGTTTCCAGCAGGATTCCGCAGGTCTCCGACAGAAAGGTTTTCACCAGCTCGCCGGAGCAGGACATGGAGGTGTCAATGGCAATGACAAAATCCTGGATCTTTTTTACCTCCTTATATTCCTGCGGCTCAACCAGGGGCATATTTCCGTAAAGGCGCAGCCCGTAGCTGTAAAATCCATAATCAAAGGAATCCGTATCCACCTGCATCTCCTCCCGCCAGACCGAAAATTTCCGAAGGAAACCGCGGTAATCCTGGCGGCGTCTGTTCTGGAGCTTCAGCTGATCCGTCAGGCTTCCGTCTCCGTCTGTCTCCTCCTGCCCAAAGGTGTCGGCTTCCGTCTCCGTCCGCTCTGCGATATCCTGCCAGCGGTTTTCCAGTGCCTCCATGGCCTCCGGCGGCGTGTCGGAATCCGGGTGCGGCCAGAACTGATGATCGTCCACCAGAAATAATTCCTTTAGCTTCTGAAGCTGCTCATCATTCAGTCCCTTTTTCACCAGCACATGATATACACCTTCCGCCGTCAGAACCGCCAGCGTTTCCCGCAGCTCCCGGTAAACCACCTGCCGTTCCGGCGAAACGGCCCGCCGCACACTGCGTTTTTCCAGCCCGTCGATCAGCGATTCCACTGCGATATCCGCCGCCAGATTCCAGTAGTCCTCCTGCCGGTCCCCCCGTCTGGTCAGGTGACGGAACAGACAGTGAAATACCATATGAAGATACAGGCGGTTCAACCCCTTCCGGCTTCTCTGATACAGTTCTGAAAGCCCATACGGCTCAAAATAGATCCGATATCCGTCGGTTCCGGCCGTCTGAGCTGCCGTGTCCATCTGATACCTCAGGCTGCAGAGTGCCAGATCCAGATACCGCATATTGAGATACAGCTCATTCCTGGCTGTCCCTAAAATTTCCTTTCCAATATAGTCCCATTTTTCGGACAGTTTCTGTGACATTCCACACTCCTATTCCTACAGCTCAAACATTTTTTTCTTTTTTGTCCCACCCTGTTTTTTATACTGGTAGTCCATCAGACAGCTTACGATCTCGGTCTTCCCCTGCTTTCCGGCCAGCTCCAGAAGCACCTCCAGCGCCGGCCTCCGTTCCTGTACCTTCTGATTTTCCGCCTCGCTCCCGGCCTCCGGCTGCGCCACCAGATCCTCTCCCATGGCCGCCATATAAAAATCTCCGCCGTTGTCCTCCAGAATCTCCGGCTTTGTTTCCGGTTCCCGCTCCGGCTCTGCCAGACCGTCAAAGGCTCCGACACCAGCCAGGAATGCCATTTTCTCCGGATCATTTTCCTTTAAAAGCACCGCTGCCGCGTCCCGGATCTTCTCGCTGAACCAGGCCTTATACTCTGCTGCTGCTTCCCCAGAGGCTCCTTCCGGGAACCGCAGCCGGTCATAAGCAAGCTCTGTTAAAACAGCCGCCGGTTCCTGGCGGATCGCCAGCTTAAAGAGGCTGTCATAATCCTTATAATTCATGATACCGTCCCGAAAGCACTGGCGGTAACGATAACCGGTGCCCTGAAAATGCATCTCAATGATCCGTGCCGGTACATTTTCCACCGATGACTCATAATATTCCGGAAACATGAGCGCATATCGTTCTCCGTTCTGCCATATATTCACCGAAATAGCATAACGAAGCTCCGACAGCATCAGCGCCAGCCCTTTTAAGGGCATCGTTTCCTCCGTCACCCGGTATTCCAGATGACGCATGCTGCCGCAGCCCATAAACGCGCCGCTCCCGATCCGCCGGATATTCCCTGCAAAACGGATTTCCGAAAGCGCCGTGCAGCCATAAAAGGCATAATCCCCGATAGCCTTTACGGTTTCCGGAACAGTAACTGCCCGGACCCGCCCACCGGCGATCCGCACGGAAAAATCCTCTTCAAACAGAGAGTCTCCCGTTTCTGTCCGCTTTATGCCATCCACCCGAAACCGTCTCGGCAGCTCTGACTCTGAAAACGCATAGGGACCGATCTCTGTCACCGGAAGCCCCTCAATAAACTCCGGCACCTGCGGCGCCGGATCGGTTCCCCACGCCCTGCAGATCTTTACACCGCTGTTTTTAATGACATAGTCCCATGCTGTTTTCATGACTTTTTTGCTCCTGACTCTGTTTTTCACACAATTAATCGTTTCTCTCTACTATATACCTGTGAACCCGTGTTTTGTCAATGCTGTATTTCGTCATTTTACCCATTGTTTTTCCATAATGTTCCGCTTACAATATTCGAAGAAGACCCCAGCAAGAAAGACACTCTTTTCCTCTGCAACCGTTCTTTTGCCGGCAGCACACGGAGGTTTTTTATGCTTAAACGACTTTTTTCCTATTTAAAGCCTTATCGGCGCGCCACGATCCTTGCCGTTGCCTGCATCTGGCTGGAAACGATCTTTGAGCTGGTGATCCCCATGATCATGGCCGATATCATCGATATCGGTGTTCCCAATGGGGATAAGGCTCTGATCTTCAGCCGCGGCATCCTGATGATCGTCTGCGCCCTGATTTCCATGATTTTCGGTGCCGGAAGCGCCCGCTACTCCGCCCTCTGCGGACAGGGCCTGGGGGCGGAGCTGCGAAAAGCCGAGTACGAAAAGCTCCAGAGCTTTTCCTTTTCCAACATCGACCATTTCCGGACTTCTTCCCTGGTAACCAGACTTACCAGCGATGTGACTGCCATCCAGAATTCCGTCTCCACCGGTATGCGTCCCGGCTGCCGTGCTCCCTTTATGATGATCTCCGCTCTGATCATGTCCTTTTCCATGAACTGGAAGCTGGCGCTGATCTTCTGCGTGGCATCACCGATCCTAGGGATCCTGCTCTTTTTCATCATTAAAAACGTCCGCCCGCTTTACGGGATCATGCAGGGCGCCGTGGATACGTTAAACCGGATCGTTCAGGAAAATTTAACGGCCATCCGCGTGGTAAAGGCTTATGTCCGGAAAGATTATGAAACTGCCAAATTCGAGGAGGCCAACCTGGAATTAAAGGATGCTTCCCAGCGATCCTTCGGACTGGCAGCCCTCAATATGCCTGCCATGCAGCTTGTCATGTACGCCACGATCCTCTGTATCCTCTGGATTGGCGGCCGGCTGATCCAGGGCGGCAGCATGCAGGTCGGCGAGCTCACCGGATTTCTAAGCTATGTACTTCTGGTTCTCAACTCCCTCATGATGATCTCCAATGTGTTCATGATGCTCACCCGCTCTCTTGCCTCCTGCCGGCGGATCGTAGAGGTTCTGGACGAGCCCGTGGATATGACCGACGACGATGCCCGGGACATTCAGGTTACCAGCGGAGCGGTTCAGTTCGACCATGTATATTTCAAATATCAGGAATCTGCCCCGGAGTACGTACTTTCCGACATCACTCTTTCTATTAAGGCCGGTCAGACCGTCGGAATCCTTGGCGGCACCGGTTCCGCAAAAAGCACTCTGGTGCAGCTGATCCCCCGTCTGTATGATATTACATCCGGCTCTCTTACCATCGACGGCCATTCCGTCCGGGAATATCCCATGGAGCATCTGCGGGACGCCGTCGGCATGGTTCTGCAGAAAAACACCTTGTTTTCCGGAACCATCACCGACAACCTGCGCTGGGGCAAGGAGGATGCTTCAAAAGAAGAAATCGAAGAGGCCTGTGCCGTTGCCTGCGTGGACGAATTCATCGGGAATCTGCCCCATGGCTATGAAACCGAGCTGGGGCAGGGCGGTGCCGGTCTCTCCGGCGGTCAAAAGCAACGCCTCTGCATTGCCCGTGCGCTGCTTCGTCATCCGAAGATTCTGATTCTGGATGACTCCACCAGCGCCGTAGACACCGCCACCGAGGCCAGAATCCGCGAGGGACTTTCTACTTATTTGAAAGGTACCACAAAAATCATCATCGCCCAGCGGATCACCTCCGTTATGCATGCCGATCAGATTGTAATCCTGGACCGCGGACACATTCAGGCTGTCGGTACCCATGAGTCCCTTTTAAAGGACAATTTCATCTATCAGGAATTATATCATTCTCAGCAGGAAGGAGTTGGTTTATAATGGCACGCTATGTTGGATATAAAAAGCCGAAAAACACAAAGAAAACCATTGGCCGCCTGTTCCATTACCTGGGTGGACATAAGATCCTTCTTCTTCTCGTCTCCGTCCTTACCGCCATCGGCGCCTTAACCGGAATCACCGGCACCTACCTGTTAAAGCCGGTCATCAACAAATACATCCTCCCCGGCGATGTAAACGGTCTGTTTCGCATGGTCCTCCTCATGGGGCTCATGTACTTATCCGGTGTTCTGGCCACCTGGGGGTATAACCAGCTCATGGTTCGTATGTCCCAGAAGGTAGTCAGCGAGATCCGTCATGATCTCTTTGTCCGCACTCAGGATCTGCCTCTTTCCTACTTCGATGCCCATACCCATGGCGAGCTGATGAGCCGCTTCACCGGCGATGTGGACACGATCAGTGAAGCTCTCAACGGCAGCTTTACCATGATCATTCAGAGTGCTATCGTGGTCATTGGCACCATCACCATGCTGCTGGTCCTCAACTGGCGGCTTTCCCTGATCGTGCTGTTTTTCATGGCTCTCATGTTCCTGTTTATCCAGTACAGCGGAAAACGGAGCCGCCGTTATTTCTCCGAACAACAGACATATCTCGGTTCTCTCACCGGCTTTACAGAGGAAATGGTCTCCGGTCAGAAGGTGGAAAAGGTTTTTCATCATGAAAAACAGGACTTTGATGAATTCTGCCGCCGAAACGAAGCACTGCGGAAAGCATCCACCAAAGCTCTTACCTATTCTGGCATGATGATCCCCACCATCGTAAGCCTTTCTTATTTTAATTACGCAGTCTCCGCCTGTGTGGGCGGTCTCTTTGCTCTCTCCGGTCTCATTGATCTGGGAAGCCTGGCCTCCTATCTGGTTTATGTACGCCAGACGGCCATGCCCATGAACCAGTTCACCCAGCAGGTCAACTTTCTGCTGGCAGCACTGGCCGGTGCCGAACGAATCTTCGATATGATGAACGGAACACCTGAGCTTGATGAAGGAACCATTACGCTCTGCCGGGCAAAGGAGGTAAACGGAATCCTGACCGAGTGCGGCGCAGATGACGGCTTCTATGCCTGGAAATGTCCGGCGGACAGACTTCCGGAGGACTTAAGGCCAGCCTATGAATCTGCCGTCCAAAACGGCTTCTGCCTGATCCCTTTAAAGGGCGATGTGCGGTTTCATGATGTCAGCTTCGGCTATACACCGGAGAAGAAGATTTTAAGCCATATTGATCTGTATGCCAAGCCCGGTCAAAAGATTGCTTTTGTCGGCTCCACCGGGGCCGGAAAGACTACCATTATCAATCTGATCAACCGCTTCTATGAAATTGACGGCGGTTCCATCACCTACGATGGCCTCAATATCCGCGACATGAAAAAAAGCGACCTGCGCCGCTCCCTTTCCATGGTTATTCAGGATACGCACCTGTTCACCGGAACCATCGCCGACAATATCCGCTCCGGCCGTCTGGATGCTGCCGATGAGGAGGTTGTGGCCGCCGCCAAGCTGGCCGGAGCCGATTCCTTCATCTGTCGTCTGCCCCAGGGCTATGACACCATTCTCCACAGCGACGGTGCCAACTTATCTCAGGGCCAGCGTCAGCTTCTTGCCATCGCCCGCGCGGCAGTCTCCGACCCGCCGGTTCTGATCCTGGACGAAGCCACCAGCTCTGTGGATACTGCAACCGAACGCCTTATCGAACGCGGCATGGATTCCCTCATGGAAGGCCACACGGTCTTCGTCATTGCCCACCGCCTCTCCACTGTACGGAACGCCAAGGCTATCATGGTTCTGGAACACGGTCAGATCATCGAACGCGGCAGCCACGAAGAACTGCTGGCACAAAAAGGACGGTATTACAGGCTGTATACCGGACAGTTTGAGCTGGAGTAAACGATTAAGACACGAAAGACGGCCCATGTCAGGTGAATTGCCTTCCGCGGCTCCACCCTGGCCAGCCAACCGGCACATACCAAAGTTGCCTCTGGCTGGTCAGGGCAGTGGACCCGCGGAGAAATACAGATATTAACCAAACTACCTGGGCGGAGGACGTCTGCTACTGTTTGTCTTCGTTCTTAAACTCCTAAACTAAAATAATTTTATTCAGCTTTCTATTCTGTCCCGATCCGCTCTGGAGATTGAAAACGGAGTCTATAAAATTTCAGCCGCCTGTCCACTTCCCATGTCCGGCAGCGGTAACTTCTGTATGTACCGCTTGACGGATATGGGTGGATGGCGGCTGCCGTTTTACTTCCATTTTTGAATTCTACCCGCGGATCTCCTGCACGTCTTTTACGATGGTGTGACGGATCGGAACCCAGGTAACTTTTTTAAACAGTGCCGCTATGGAAATCGGAATGTACGTGAAAATAAAAATCGGAAATGTAAACAGGTACTGTATCTTTTTCCTTGTTTCACAATGGATCCGCTTCCACTCAGTAATGGTTGTCACCAGTCCGAAGAAAAACAGTGACATATAAATTCCCAGCAGACATCCGCCGATAGCTTCTGCCGATGCCTCAACCCAGAGCAGCTTCCCGCTCAGCAATCCCATGATCCAGACTGCTCCGTTTACAAACATGGTAAACAGTGTCAGCAGTGTTGCCGGCGCCAGCGTCATCATCATATCATAGCACTGAAAATGATACCCGGCTCCGCTCTGATGCCTGCCGCCTTCTTTTTCATCACGGTAAATGTTTCCCTGCCTCCAGGGTATCATGCCGCCTAACAGTGCTTTTCCATAATGAAGAAATACCTGATAAAAACCTTTCGTCCAGCGCAGACGCTGATTCCAGGATTCCTTAAACCGGATCGGCTGTTCATCATAAAGCACCGCATCCTCGCTGTATCCAATAACACGTCCCTGAATCATGCTGTCCGTGGAAAACTCAATATCCTCCGTCAGCAGATGATGCTTCCAGCCATTGTTTTCCTGAATGATCTCGCTGGATACCAGAAATCCCGTTCCTGAGACAGCACAGCTGGTTCCGCACTGCATTCTCGCTCCATTCAGATATTTGGATTCCCGAAGGAACCACAATGCATAGCCTGCCGAAATCCAGTTGGAGCCGTAATTTTTAGAATTCCGATAGCTGGTCACAACGGCATATCCGTTATCAAATACCTTATTCATTTCCCGGATATAGTTTTCATCCAGCACATTATCGGCATCAAAAACCAGATATCCATCATAACTCTCCAGACCGACCGTCGTCTCGATCTGTCCAAACAAATAATTCAGGGCATATCCCTTTCCCACCTGAAACCGGTTAAACCGCTCATATACAATCGCCCGATGCGCCCGTGCCACCTGTGCCGTATCATCGGTACAGTTATCTGCCACCACATAGACATCGATCAGATTCGACGGATAATTCTGGGAAGCAATGCTATCCAGCAGGCCTCCGATGACTGCTGCCTCGTTTCTTGCCGAAACAACCACCGCATACTTATGAAGTGTCTTCGCTTCCAGCTGCTTTCTCCGTCCCAACAATCGCAGGAACACAAACACCATCTGGTACAGATACAGCAGGCTGAACAGCACCAGGATCAGGAAATTAAAATTCTGAATCGTTTTAATCATAGGTCATCATTCCTCGTCTTTTTACTGGTTTTCAGCAGAGAATCCCCTGCTTTTCTCGTCAGCCTAGTATAACGGTAAAACTGTGACCATTCTGTGATGAAAGCATGAATATTTCCTTGTTTTTTCTAACAATTCTTCTGACGAATGTCTTCTTATTTTTTCCGCTTTCCAACTCCTCTATCCACAGCTTCCCGCATTTTTCGAAAAATGATCCCCACAGTCTGCTTTCCTATTCCCTAAAACGGTTCCTGCTCCCAGCTGCTTTCGATAATCTATTGTTTCCTTCTCAACATTTCCCCTCTCGCTTCAGATATTCCAGAAATGCCCGGCACCCCTCTTCCACATCCCGATAGGTACTCCGGAAATCTCCCGTATACCACGGATCGCTGATGGCCCGCGGCTTTCCGGTATACGACAGCAGAAGCGAAATCTTCCCACCGTGGTGCCCCGTCATCCGTTCCATATTGCGAATATTATTCTCATCCATACCGATCAGATAATCATATTCCTCATAATCCGCCGCAGTCAGCTGGCGCGCCCGCTTTCCCGCGCAGGAAATCCCATGCTTTTCCAACTCCGCCCTTGCAGGCGGATAAACCGGATTCCCGACACCATTCCAGATCTCCTCCGATGACGTTGCCGCCGAAGCGATCACAAACTGATCCGAAAGGCCAGCCTCCCGGACCAGTGATTTAAACACAAATTCCGCCATAGGGGAACGACAAATATTGCCGTGACATATAAATAGTATTTTGACCACTTTTTTATCTCCTTTCGTGCTAACGGATTTAAGGCGATAAGCCTTTATTTTTCAACATTTATGCACATTTTTATATTC